>DBQL01000220.1:6323-8302 GCA_002305235.1 Prevotella sp. UBA1395
CGGTGAAGGAAATATCCGACCTTCGCGGTTACAGTTTGGTGCTTGACCGGGCCTCCGACACGGCCATCATCTTCGGATCACCCAAGATCGACATCTCCAATGAGGTGCTGGAGAAGTTGGGATACGGCAAATAATCAGGACCACAGCCACGCCATTGAGCCGCGTGGGTGTAATAACAAGAATAAATAAACAATAATTAAATCAATAAAACAGAAATGAAAAAACTATTTTTGATGATCATGCTGATGGCTCCTTTGGCCACATTTGCCCAGAAATTCGGCAAGGTGAACACTCAGACCATTATGCAGTCTTTACCCGAAATCTCTAAAATCAACGGTGAGCTTGAAGCTACTGCCAAACAGTTTGAGAACGAATTGAAGAGCATGCAGGATGAGTTGCAGCGTCAAAGCGAGGCTTACGACAAGGGCAAAAGCACCATGAACGCCACGGCCCAGCAGCAAAAGGAACAAGAGCTCCAGCAGCTTTATCAGAAGATCCAGCAGACTTACCAAGATAATCAGCAGGCATTGCAGAAGGCTCAGCAAGAGAAGATGCAGCCGGTAGTGACCAAAGTGCGCACGGCCATTGCCAATGTGGGCAAGGATGGCGGCTTCACCTATATCTTTGAAGATGGTGTTGCAGTGTATACCGGCACCAATGTTGAAGACGTCACCTCAAAGGTTCAGGCCGAAATCGGTAAGATCAAGTAATCGTTACACACGAAATCAGGGAAGTTAAGGAGACCGAATGGAGCAGGGGTACGTCTGCCAACCGGCGCGTTGGCGATTTACCGGCCGTTCAGTCTGCTTAACTTCTTATCATTATAAGGTATTGTCATCTTTATAAATCCATTCCTCATGAAACATCTTTTACTCTGCATGATGCTGTCCGCGGCCTTTGTTCCCACACAGGCACAGGTCTCCACATCGACAGTCGACAGTCTCCCCGTCTCCGCTCCGACCCCTTCGGCCGTGCGCTTCGGCTATTTCAGCTACACCGCCTCGCTCCAAGCGATGCCGGGATACGGCATTGCCGCCAAGAACATGGAAGACCTTCGCGCCAAATACGACAATGAGATGAAGCGCGTAGAGAGTGAGTTCAACAAGAAATATGAGGAGTTTTTGGAGGGTCAGAGAGACTTCGCGCCTTCGATCTTACAGAAGCGTCAGGCCGAGTTGCAAGAGCTGATGCAGAAGAACATGGCCTTCAAGCAAGAGTCACAGCGTCTCCTCCGCCAAGCCGAGGCCGAGACATTCAAGCCCCTGAAAGAGCGTTTGGCCCTCGCCATCCAAAAGATCGGGCGTGAGCATGGATATGCTTTCATTCTCAATACCGACGAGAACACGGTGCCATATATCAACCCCGGCATGGGTACCGACATCTCACCGGAGATTGCCAACAACCTGAAATAACCCCTATCGCATCCTTATGAGCCAAGATTTCCAACAGCAAAGCGCCGGTGCCATCGGCGTTTTCGACTCAGGCTACGGCGGACTGACCATCCTCCACGGCATCAGACAGCTGTTGCCGCACTACGATTACCTGTATCTTGGCGACAACGCCCGTGCCCCATACGGTGCCCGTTCGTTCGACGTGGTGTATGAGTTTACGCGCCAAGCCGTCGAGAAGCTCTTTGAGATGGGCTGCCAACTGGTCATCCTCGGATGCAACACCGCCTCGGCCAAGGCCTTGCGGTCTATCCAACAGAACGATTTGCCACGATGGGGTACCAACCGTCGCGTGCTGGGCATCATCCGCCCCACGGTCGAGGTCATCGGCAAGCTCACCCGCAACAACCACGTGGGGCTGCTCGCCACCGAGGGAACGGTCAAGAGTCACAGCTACGACTTGGAGACCGCGAAGCTCTGGCCCGACATCAAGATTACCGGACAGGCCTGCCCTTTCTGGGTTCCCTTGGTCGAATACAATGAGGCCGACTCCCCCGGTGCCGACTATTTCGTGAAGAAGCGCATCGACCA
>DBQL01000220.1:8357-9969 GCA_002305235.1 Prevotella sp. UBA1395
GGCGAATATGTGGCCGACAGCCTGAAAAGCTATCTCGAACGCCACGCCGAACTGGAGCGGCGCATCACCCGAAACAGTTCGGTGAAGTATTTCACCACCGAAAATCCCGACCGCTTCAAGGAGAGCGCGTCGGTCTTTATGCACGAGGACATCACCGTAGAGCACATCGAACTCGGTGCCAAGTGCGACTGACCCATCACAAAGAATAACCCAAGCAGAGAATATATTATGCAAGAAACGAGACAAAACAAAATATCAAGGCTGCTCCAAAAGGAGCTGGCCGAAATCTTCCAAAGCCAGACCCGCCTGCTCCACGGCGTGTTGGTGAGCGTCACCCGCGTCCGGGTCAGTCCCGACCTGAGCATCTGTACCGCCTACTTGAGCATCTTCCCGTCGGAGCGCGGCGAAGAGATGCTGGCCAATATCAACAACAGCGAGAAGACCATCCGGTTTGAATTGGGCAAGCGCGTGAGAAACCAACTGCGTATCATTCCCGAGCTGAGGTTCTTCAAGGACGACAGTCTCGACTACATAGACCGCATAGACGAACTGCTGAAACAATAGCGGACAGGCCACGCGCTATCAGCCGTGGGCCACGCACAGCACACGGAGCGTAGCACCAACAGACAGAGCAACACATGCAGATGGAAGACAATCAGATAGACATCAGTAGCCAAGACCCAATCACCGACAAGCCTACCCGCCGCCGTTCCCTCTTGGGATGGGACCGGGTATGCTTTTTTATTGCGCGACGATACCTTTTTTCCAAGAAGAAAACCCATGCCATCAACGTCATCTCGATGATCTCGGTCATCGGCGTGGCCATAGCCACGATGGCCTTGGTCATCGTGCTTTCTGTGTTCAATGGGTTTCACGACTTGGTCGCCAGCTTCTTCACCAACTTCGACCCACAACTCAAGGTGATGCCCGCCAAGGGCAAGACGGTGGCCTCCGACGACCCCGTGCTCACGCAGATCAGGCAGTTTGCCGAGGTGGAGACGGCCACCGAGACCCTGCAAGACATCGCCTTGGCGGTGTATAACGGCAAGCAAGCCGTGGTGACCCTCAAGGGTGTCGACGACAATTTCAGCGCGCTCACCCACATCGACGAGATTCTTTATGGCGACGGGCAGTTCTCGCTGCATACCGCCAACCTCTTCTACGGCACGCCGGGCATACGGCTTGCCGAGACTCTCGGCACCGGCACGCAGTGGCGCAACTATCTCAAGGTGTTCGCCCCCCGCCGCGACGGACAGCTCGACCTGTCGTCGCCCGAAGACGGTTTTGTCGTCGACTCCCTCATTTCTTCGGGCGTTGTCTTCGCCGTCAACCAAGCCAAGTACGACAAGAACTTCCTGCTCACAAGTCTTGGCTTTGCCCAAAACCTCTTCGGGCAGCCCGGCATGGTGTCGGCCCTCGAGCTAAGGCTCAAGCCGGGGTCTGACATCGACGCCGTGAAACGCGAGATGCGAGCCATCGCCGGCAACCGTTTCAAGGTGGAAGACCGCTTTGAGCAGCAGGCCGACACGTTCAAGATCATGCAGATCGAGAAGTTCATGGCCTATATCTTCCTCACGTTTATCCTCATCGTGGCATGCTTCAACATCGTGGG
>DBQL01000031.1:0-5080 GCA_002305235.1 Prevotella sp. UBA1395
CATTATTTGTGGCAATGGTAGCCCTTTGTGCCCAAGCACAGGTTTATTTGGGTGGAACAGTAGGCCTCGCAAGCGTAGGCTCTGAAGGTGGAGACGACGAGACTTCGTTCAAGCTTCTGCCCGAAATCGGCTACAATCTCAACGACAAATGGGCCATCGGAACAACCATCGGCTATCAGAAGGGCACATTCTCGATGCTCGATACCAATATCTCCAACATGGATGACGTGAAGGCTTTCACCGTTGCCCCGTATGCACGATGGACATTTGCCAAGGCCAAAACCGTCAACGTGTTCCTCGATATGGGCTTCGGCTTCGTGTCGGGAGAGGCCAACGATGTTGATTTCACAGCCTTCAACATCGGCGTGCAACCCGGTATTGCCATCAACCTGAACCGCCATTTCAGTCTCGTTGGCAAGATAGGGTTCCTCGGTTATGAAGTGGTTAATCCCGATGGAGATAATAACAACACCCATGCTTTCGGCTTCGACGCCAACGGAAACAACATCCAGTTTGGTCTGTATTATAACTTTTAAACAAGCCATTAGCGACTGACCAACCGACTGTAAAGGCCATATCAACAAACCGTAAAGGCCATATCAACAAACCGTAAAGGCCTTGTTGTCTGTCCATTACGTTCATATCGGTAAACGGTCAAAAATAAGTTGCCACACCAGCTCATAGGGATTTTCCCCGCAAGAATAGGGAATATTCCCTTGGCGATAGGCGGAAACTTACTACTTTTGCACCTGTCGGAGATGCTCCGACTATTGCAAACCGAATACATTCAATAACATTTTAAACTTGAACATGATGAAAAAGATTATCCTTTCAGCAGTAGTGATGCTTGCTTCGGTGGCTTCTTACGCCCAGCATGCAGTGGGAACCGTGTCTTTGAAACCCTTGGTGGGAATCTCTGTGGCCAATCTTACCGACCTCAATGCTGATGCCAAGGTAGGCCTTTCGGCCGGAGCCGAACTGGAATATCAGGCCGGTGAGATCTTCAGCATTACCGCAGGAGCCATCTATAACATGCAGGGCGCCAAGTGGAGTGGCACTACTACCACCCTGCCCGGTATCGGAACCATAACCACCGGTGATAACAAGGTGAACCTGAGCTATATCAATGTGCCTGTCTTGGCTAACGTATATGTCGTTCCCGGACTTGCCGTGAAGCTCGGTGTACAGCCCGGTTTCTGCGTGGATAAGGACGGCACGGACGCCAAGGGCGTAGACCTCTCCATCCCCGTGGGTCTGTCTTACGAATACAAGAACGTGGTTCTCGACGGCCGTTATAACTTCGGAGTGACCAAAGCCTTTGATACCGGCGACGCGAAAAACAGCGTTTTCCAGATCACCCTCGGCTATAAGTTCGACCTGTAAACCCCGAACGGCTTGCCGACCCGGTGCCGGCGCCTGAACGAGAAATACCCATCGGCTGCGCCCAAGCATGACTTTGGCGCAGCCTTTTGATTGCCATGCGACAACAGGCGACATGAAAAAATATCGCCTCAAAAACTTTGCCATATCGAATATTATCCCTAACTTTGCAGCAATACAATAAAAAACATGCTTTAGAAAACAGAATTCCGACATTCAAAGGGATGCCGGAATTCTGTTTTCTAAAGTTTATAGCAAATAAATAAGCATAAACACCAAAAAGAAATAATTATGGCTTACATGTCACAAGAAGGCTATGACAAACTCGTAGCACAACTTCATCAACTTGAAGCAATAGAGCGTCCTAAAGCCTCCGCAGCCATTGCCGAGGCAGCTGACAAGGGCGATCTCAGTGAAAACTCAGAGTATGATGCCGCCAAAGAGGCGCAGATGCACTTGGAAAACAAGATCACCGAGCTGAAGATCACCATCAGTCAGGCCAAGATCGTGGACGTCAGCCGACTCTCGACCGACGAGGTTCAGATCATGTCCAAGGTGAAACTCACCAACCTTGGCACCAACAAGACGGTGTCATATACCATCGTCAGCGAGAGCGAAGCTAACCTGAAGGAGAACAAAATCTCCATTCACACCCCCATCGCACAGGGTATTCTCAACAAGAAAGTGGGCGATGAGGTGGAGATTCAGGTGCCCCGCGGCATCCTCAAACTGCGTATCGACGATATCACAATAGAATAATCCGACTATGGCTACTATTTTCAGCAAGATCGCCGCCGGCGAGATTCCCAGCTACAAGTGTGCGGAAAGCGACAAGTTTTACGCCTTCCTCGACATCAACCCCGTGGTCAAGGGCCACACACTGGTGATTCCACGCAAGGAAACCGACTATATCTTTGACATGGACGACACCGAGTTGGCCGAGTTTGAACTATTTGCCAAGCAGGTGGCCAAGGCCATTCGCGCGGCATTCCCCTGCAAAAAGGTAGCCCAAGTGGTGCTTGGTCTCGAAGTGAATCATGCCCACATTCACCTGCTGCCCATCAACAGCGAGGGCGACGCAGACTTCCACAAGCACGTGACCTTGAGCGAATCGGAGATGAAAGAGACCGCGGAGCGCATCCTGCAAGAGTTCAACGCCGCCGCAAAATAAGTCTGCCCCTCCGGCGCAAGCCCTCAGACCGACGGCCGTCAAGGTCGCCATCATCAAAAAAACAACAAGCCGCATGCCCACCGTTACGGTCGCATGCGGCTTGTTGCGTATTGTGCCGGCCCGACCCGGGCCGTCTCTTTTTCTTACCTTACCAATCGGACGGGCAGCGCGGGCCGTCTCTTATTCTCCATCTGTCGGGTTCGGTCATTCCCCGTCGGAAACCTCCTTCCGGCGCGATACTCACACAAAGTTCTCGCCTTTCTTGAGCTGTACCTCGCTCACATACTTACGCACGAGCGCCGAGGAGTCTTCTTTCTTGCAGATCAGGAGCACGTTATCTTTCTCGGCAACGATGAATCCCTCCAGTCCGTCGATGATTCCCAACTTGCCTTTGGGCAGTTTGATCACGTTTCCCCTGCTGTTTTCCATCATCACATCCGAGTCGATTACCACATTGTCATCATTGTTTTTGGGCAACGCCTCATAGATGCCATGCCACGTTCCGATATCGGCCCACCCGAAATCACATTTCATCACGCACACGTTCTCGGCCCCATCGAGCAGTCCCGACTCCAACGACATGTTGGGATACGACGGGAAATGCTCCTGCACAAAGGCTTCTTCCTGCTCCGCGGTGGCATAATAGTTCAGGTCGTCGAGTCTTCTCAGCACCGGCGGGAGCTTCTCGGTAAAGATCTTCCACAGGTGTTTCACGTTCGAGAGAAACAGTCCGGTGTTCCACAGAAACTCCCCACTCTCCATGAACATGGTGGCAAACTCCCTGTTGGGCTTCTCGGTGAAGGTCTTCACATGGCACACTCCGTTCTCCGACGCGTCTTCCATCTGGATGTATCCGTACCCCGGCTCCGGGCGCGTGGGCTTGATGCCCATCGTGAGCAAACTGTCGTGGGTTGCCACAAATTGCAGGCCGTCGAGCACATTCTGCCTGAACCGCTCATCGTCGATGACCAACTGGTCTGATGGCACGGCAATGATGCTCGCCTCGGGGTTCAGATGCGAGATGCGATGGGTGGCCCATGCCACGCTCGGCGCGGTGTTGCGGTGTATCGGCTCGGCCATGATGCGATTGCGGGGCACCTCGGGCAACTGCTCCATCACGAGGTTCATATACTCCACATTGGTGTTGATGAAGATATGGTCGGGGGCTATCACATTGGCCATCCGGTCATACGTGCGCTGCAACAGCGTGCGCCCGGTACCGAAAAAATCGATGAACTGCTTGGGAAACGCCGCCCTGCTGCAAGGCCACAAACGCCGCCCCTTGCCACCGGCAAGGATGAGACAATAGAAGTTGTCAGCTTTTGCCATTTTACAAAGTTTAGATTTAACCTGATGACGAAATTACGATTAAAAAACGAATCGCCCGACTTTTTCGCGCTATTTTTCCGTAATTTTACAAATATCCAACCTTTTTTGTCTATTTACTTCTCCACCTTGGTGGTTTTTACTAACTTTGCAAGCATTACGAATGAGCAATGAGTAAAAAGCAAATTCTTCTGATCAACGATATGGCGGGCTATGGCAAGGTAGCCACCGCGGCCATGTTGCCCATCCTTTCTTATATGGGCCATCCCACCTACAATTTGCCCACAGCCTTGGTTTCCAACACGTTGGACTATGGAAAGTTCAACATCATGGACACCACCGACTATATCACCGGTGTCTTTCCCGTTTGGAAAGAGTTAGGATTTCGCTTCGATGCCATTGCCACAGGGTTCATCGTCTCCGAGCGTCAGGCACGCATCGTGTCGGCCTTCTGTCAGGAACAATCCCAAAACGGCGCCACCATCTTCGTAGACCCCATCATGGGCGACGAGGGAAAGCTCTACAACGGTGTCACCCCTGCCACCATTTCGGTGATGCAGGAGATGATTGCCGTAGCCGACCTGATGTTTCCCAACTACACCGAGGCATGCTATCTCACCCACACCGACTATCATCCCGAGGGTATCAGTGTCGACGAGGCCAACGCCCTGCTCGCCGCCCTTCACGGCAAAAGCGGCAAGTCTGTGCTCATCACCTCCATCCCCGTTGACCATCGTCACTGCGTGGTGGGCTACAATCACAAGAGCGGACAATACTTCATGCTGCCCTACGACGAGATTCCCGTACACTTTCCCGGCACGGGAGACATCTTCTCTGCCGTGCTCATCGGCCATCTGCTCGACGGAAACTCCTTGCGCAAGTCGACCCGTGAGGCAATGGATGCCGTCTACAGGCTCATCGACCTGAACAAAGACAACGCCGACAAGAACCGCGGAATACCCCTCGAAAACTATCTCAACGTGCTCTGACGGTTGGCCCATCGCTTTGTCTTCATTTTCCCAAACTCAACCAACCACCTGCCACCACACACTTTTTCATGGACTGGATACAATCTCTTTTCTACGTTCATTCATCCGTACAGACGGTCATTGCCATCGCCTTGGTCATCGCCTTGGGCCTTGCCTTGGGCCGCATCAAGGTCATGGGCATCTCGCTCGGCATAGCCTTCGTGTTCTTTGTCGG
>DBQL01000031.1:5126-7771 GCA_002305235.1 Prevotella sp. UBA1395
ATGTCGCAAAACCTGTGGAGCTTGGCGGTCATTGTCATAGGCACCGCCCTCACCCTGCTGTTCATCCCGCTGGCCGGCGTGAGCCTTCCCGACATGGTGGGCATTCTTTGCGGGGCCACCACCAACACCCCGGCGCTCGGTGCCGCCACCCAAGCGCTCAACCATCTGGGGCGTCCCAGCGGCAGCGCGGCGCTGGCAACGGCCGTGGCCTATCCCCTCGGCGTGGTGGGCGTGATATTTGTCATGGTGTTCATCCGTAAGTTTTTTGTCAAGCCCGAAGACTTGGAGTCGCACAATCCCGCCGACGAAGACCACACCTATATCGCGCAACTCACCGCTATCAACCCCGCCATCGACGGCAAAACCATCTTCCAAATCGCACAGATGACACACCTCCACTTCATCGTCTCGCGCATCTGGCGCGGAGAAGAGGTCATCGTGCCGCTGCCCGACACCGTCATCCGGGCCAACGACTCGCTGCTCGTGGTGACCACCATCGAAGACGAGGAGGCCCTCATGCTACTCTTTGGCAAGCAGGAAAAGAAAGACTGGAACCTCGAAAAGATCGACTGGAACGCCATCGATGCCAACGTGGAGAGCCGGGTGTGCGTGGTGACCCGCCGCGGCCTCAATGGCAAGCGCCTCGGCAACCTGCACCTGCGACAAGTGTGTGGCGTGAATGTGAGCCGCGTGATTCGTGGCGACATCAAGCTCTTGGCCAGCAACAACCTGCGCCTGCAATATGGCGACCGCGTCACCATCGTGGGCAAGCGCGAGGACGTGGACAACGCCGAGCGGTTCTTCGGAAACTCGGTCAAGACGCTCGAGGAACCCAACATCGGAAGCATCTTCATGGGCATCATCCTCGGACTGGCCCTCGGCACCATTCCCATCCTGCTGCCCGGCATGAGCACGCCCATCCGCTTGGGCATCGCCGGCGGACCCATCATCATCGGCATCATCATCGGTGCCCTCGGCCCAAAACTCCATGTCATCTCCTATACCACCCGCTCGGCAAGTCTCATGCTGCGCAAGCTCGGCATCTCGCTATATCTGGCGTGCATCGGTCTCGATGCCGGCAAAGACTTTTTCGCCACAGTCATACGTCCCGAGGGCATCGCGTGGATCGGCATCGGATTTGTCATCACCACACTGCCCATACTCCTCATCGGACTCATGGCGCTCAAGTCGAAGAAATACGACTATGGCACCATCTGCGGCATACTCTGCGGAAGCATGGCCAACCCGATGGCCCTCGGCTACGCCAACGAGTCGACCAAGGGCGACGCGGCCAGCATTTCATACGCCACGGTCTATCCCTTGGGCATGTTCATCCGTGTGGTCATCGCACAGATGCTCATCGTTTTTGCCGCCTGAACGCTCTCGCCACCATTGTGCCACGACCTGCGGAAATCCTCGCGAGGACGTGGCACACGGCCGGAAATTGTGTTGAAACAAACTGACAAACCGCTTGTTTTTGTCGCCTCTCAGCCCTATTCTCACGCCGGCAACAGGGTATCGGCCGATTTTAGGCCTATTTTCAACACACTATCACTCAACAACTTGTAATTATTTGACAAATCGTCGCCGTGCGATTGCTATTTAATCGCGACGCGAATCGATAGCAATCGCAATGCCATTGGGCCCATATCGGCACACGAAAACATCGCAATGGCAACAACACGAAATGCAAAAAGGGCGTTTTTCGCGACAAAAACCTGAGAAAAACGCTGTAAAACCGTGCAGCCGAAACGTTTTCAGACCCGTACGACCGCTATCCGGGGATTTTCAGACCACGGCATGACGGTACTGAAAACCATGAAACATCATGACAACACCATGCCGTCAGAAGGGAGCCTCGACCGTGAAACGCAGTGCCCGCCCCGTCTCGGGATGGGTAAACTCCAGTGTCTCGGCGTGCAGGCAGAGGCGGTCTCCGCGCTCGCCATACAGTTCGTCGCCGAGGATGGGATTGTCGAGCCCGAGGCGGTGGGCACAGTGCACGCGCAGCTGATGGGTGCGCCCGGTGTGGGGATAGAGGGCCACCCGCCGACCGCCCAGACTCTCATAACGGGTCTCGGCGGGCTTGCCGCAAACCTCGTCGACCACTTGCCGGGGCCGGTCCACGAGGTCGGGGCGCAGGGGCAGAGAGATGATTCCCGATTTTGTCGACGGCTCACGGGTGAGCAGGGCCACATAGCGCTTGGAAACCTCGCGACGCAGAAACTGCCGTTGCAACTGCCGATAGGCCGTCATGGTCTTGGCAATGACCATCAGTCCGCTCGTGGCCATGTCCAAACGGTGCACGATGAGCGGACTGTCGCTATGGGGATAGCGGCGTCGCACGATGCTCATCACGCTCTCGCGGCCGCTCTTGCCGGGCACCGAGAGCATGCCGGCGGGCTTGGAGACCACACAGATGCTGTCGTCCTCGTAGACCACCCGCAGCTCGTGGCGGCTCTGCTCATCCAGCGGATTGGGCATCACGTCCATGCCCCGCAGCATCCATCGGAGAATGGGTTTGCACTTGCCGCTGCACGCCGGATAGCATTGGCCGTGATGGCGCACCTCCTCACGCGGACTGTCGCCCCACCAAAACATCGCCATCGACACCGGTCGCAGGCCGTGGGCAAAGGCATATTGCA
>DBQL01000222.1:0-5511 GCA_002305235.1 Prevotella sp. UBA1395
TTGAACACCGTGCGGTCGAGCGAGAGAAACGAGTTTTGGAACACCAGCCACTCCTTGTAGCGGGCGGCGATGATGTGCTCTCCCTTGTTGACCACGGCAACCTTGCTGGCCTCAAACTGGTTTTCCTCCTTGGTCATGGCATTCAGGAAGTCGTAGACCTTGGCGTAAATCTCGTCGGCACTCATGCCCGGCACAGCCTTGTCGAGCGTGAACACCACCTTGCCGTCTACCAATGGCACGGCACCCGAAAGGTATTTGGGGTCTTCCTGCTTGCGTTTTTTCTCGAAGAGAGCTTTCTTCTTGGGCTGGGCCTGCTGCTGTTCTTGCTGGGGAGCCTCCCATGTGTTCTGCGCCATTGCGGCGAGCGGAAGGCATGCGAAAAGTGCGATGATCAGTTTCTTCATGAGTTGAGAGATGAGTATTGTGTACGGCAAAATTACTAAATAATGTTGTATATGACAGTCGATGGCATTGTTTTTAACTTTTATTATTCCGGCATTCTGTGTCATCCGTGTGCTATTTCAGTTCCAGCTGTGCCTGAAGCCTGAGAATTTCATCACGGTATTGCGCGGCTTGGATAAAGTCGAGGTCTTTGGCGGCCTGCTCCATGAGTTTGCGGGTGTTCTCGATGCTCTTCTCCAGCTCGGGCCGTGTCATCTGCTTCACGATGGGGTCGGCGGCAAAGGCTGCGCCGCTTGGCTCCACATACACCTGTTCGCGACCCGTGTACGTGGTGTCGCGCTGCTCGCTCCGGCCGTAGGGCAGGGCGCCTTTGATGTCTTTCACGATCTGCTGTGGCGTGATGTGGTGCTCCTCGTTGTATTTCAGCTGGATGGCTCGGCGGCGTGCGGTCTCGTCAATGGTACGTTGCATGCTCTCGGTGATGTTGTCGGCATACATGATTACCTTGCCATTCACGTTGCGTGCGGCACGCCCGGCGGTCTGCGTCAGACTGCGGTGGCTGCGCAGGAATCCCTCTTTGTCGGCATCGAGGATGGCCACGAGCGACACTTCCGGAAGGTCGAGGCCCTCGCGAAGCAGGTTCACGCCCACGAGAACGTCATACACCCCGGCGCGCAGGTCGGTCATGATCTTCACCCGATCGAGCGTGGCGATGTCGCTATGGATATAGTTGGCCCGCACGTCGTGGTTGAGCAGGTACTCGGTAAGCTCTTCGGCCATGCGCTTGGTGAGCGTGGTGACCAGTACGCGCTCGCCTTTTTCGGTGCGGACAACGATTTCGTGAAGGAGGTCATCAATTTGGTTTTCGGAGGGCCGCACTTCTATCTCGGGGTCCAAAAGGCCCGTGGGGCGGATGAGTTGCTCCACGACAACCCCCTCGGACTCTTGCAACTCATAGTTGGCCGGGGTGGCCGACACATAGATGATCTGATGGATCAGGTCGTGGAACTCCTCAAAGCGGAGGGGCCGGTTGTCAAAGGCGGCGGGCAGTCGGAAACCGTATTCCACAAGGTTTTGCTTGCGGGCACGGTCGCCACCGTACATGGCATTGATCTGCGGAACGGTGACATGGCTCTCGTCGATGACGATCAGGAAGTCTTCGGGGAAGAAGTCGAGCAGGCAGTATGGGCGCTGCCCGGGCTCGCGGCCGTCGAAATAGCGCGAGTAGTTCTCAATGCCCGAGCAGTGTCCCAGCTCCTTGATCATCTCCAAGTCGTATTCCACGCGCTCCTTGATGCGTTGCGCCCTGATGCCATCGCCAATCTCATTGAAGAAATTGATTTGCTGCAATAGGTCATCCTGAATGTGTTTCACGGCCTCGGCCGTCTGCTCTTGCGAGGTGACAAAGAGGTTGGCGGGATAGATTTGATACTCCTCAAACTTCTGGACAGAGCGCATCGTAACAGAGTCCACTTCCTCGATGGTGTCGATCTCGTCGTCCCACCAAGTCACGCGGAGGATGTAATCGCTGTAAGCCATGGCGATATTCACCGTGTCTCCCTTCACCGAGAAGAATCCTCGCTGCAGGTCTATGTCGTTGCGGACATAGAGCGCGGCAACCAATCGGCGCAGGAAGTCGTTGCGGTCGACACGCTGTCCGCGCCGGATGCTGATGATGCTCTCTTGCATGGCCACCGGTCCGCCCATACCATAGATACACGATACCGACGACACCACAATGACATCTTTGCGGCCCGAGAGCAGGTCGCTCACGGCACCGAGGCGCAACTTGTCGATCTCGTCGTTGATGGCGAGGTCTTTCTCGATATAGACATCGGTGGAAGGAAGGTAGGCCTCGGGCTGATAATAGTCATAATAGGAGACATAGTAGTCTACGGCGTTGTCGGGGAAGAACCCCTTCATCTCCTCATAGAGCTGGGCGGCCAGCGTCTTGTTGTGGCTGAGCACCAGCGTCGGCTTGTTCACATTGGCGATAACATTGGCTATTGTAAACGTCTTGCCCGAGCCGGTGACCCCCAGCAACACCTGTGCCGGGTCGCCACTCTCGATGCCTTGGGTGAGCCGGGCGATGGCTTGCGGCTGGTCGCCCGTGGGTTTGTATTTGGAAGTGAGCTTGAAATTCATCATTTGCAAAATTACTATATTTTGATGTCAAAGGTTGTTTTTTTTACTAAAAATAACTATCGCTTCTTGGGCAAACGAAGAATTATATGTATTTTTGCAAGTCAAAAGGTTGAATATGAAGAAAACATTTGGGGTTGTTCTGTTGTTGACAATGCTTTTTAGCAGCTGTGCCAAGGAGTTCAACCAAGTTTATAAGTCCACCGATTACCATTACAAGTACGAGTATGCCAAGGAGAGTTTCGCCGCAGGCAAGTATGCCCGTGCCATCACCATCCTGCAAGAGCTGATCGTGCAGGCCAAGGGAACGAGCGAGGCAGAGGAGAGTCTGTATATGTTGGCAATGGCCGAATACATGGACCGCGACTTTGCCACGGCGTCGGAGACTTTCAAGCGGTATGTGAAATCATATCCGAGAGGTGTCTATGCGGAGCAGGCCGAGTTCTATGTGGGTGAAAGTTTGTATATGGACACGCCCGAGCCACGCCTCGACCAAAGTGAGACCGTACAGGCCATCTCCGCTTTTCAGGAGTATCTGGACGTCTATCCCGATGCCCGACTGAAGGACAAGGCGCAGCAACGACTGTTTGAACTGCAGGACAAGTTGGTGGAAAAGGAATTGTATTCGGCCCGGCTCTATTATGATTTGGGTTCGTATTTTGGCAACTGCACGAGCGGAGGCAACAACTATGAGGCGTGCATCGTGACCTCGCAGAACGCTTTGAAGGATTATCCTTACAGCAACCGGCGTGAGGATTTCGCGCTGCTCATCATGAAATCGAAGTATGAGCTTGCCCTGCAGAGCGTGGAGTCGAAGAAGCTCGAGCGTTTTCAGGATGCCGAGGATGAATGCTACGGCTTCATCAACGAGTATCCGGATTCGAAAGAACGAAAACGGGCCGAGGAATATATTGCCAAATGTAAGAAGGTAACGGCTACCGCAAAAGACTGACGGGGGAACGCCGTCACAGGCGTTGGGTATTACAATACCCCATCAGGGAAACATCAGATCACAACAAACAATTATCATAACAGAATGGATTACAAAAAGTCAAAAGCTCCGGTAAATACAGTGACGCGCAACATCATGGATCTTTGTCAGGACACTGACAACATATATGAGAGCGTGGTGATTATTGGAAAACGCGCCAATCAGATTTCCATCGAGATCAAACAGGACCTGAACAAGAAGCTGGCAGAGTTTGCTTCCTACAATGACTCCTTGGAGGAGGTCTTTGAAAATCGTGAGCAAATCGAGATCAGCCGTTACTATGAGAAGTTGCCCAAACCCACACTGCTCGCCACACAAGAGTTTGTTGAGGGCAGCATTTACTGGCGCGACGCCTCCAAGAACTAATCATCGGGGAGTGTCATTATGATACAGCGTAAGCAAACCATCTATTTGCTGTTAGCATTGCTTGCTCTTGTCGTGTGCCTTTGTCTTCCCATCGGGCAGATCGAGCCAAAGGGAATGGGTGTTCCTATGGTGTGGTACAACTACGGATTGCTCAACGACCGGTCGGTGATTGCGCGTCCGTTGCCGTTCATCGACTTGGTGATCACCGGCATACTAAGCCTCACCGCCATTTTCCTTTATAAGAGAAGACCCCTTCAAGCCATGCTTTGCACCATATCATATTTGCTTCTTGTGGCGTGGTATGCCTATTATTTCATCGTGCTTTACTTGGATTTTCAAGATCACGGGACATGGGGTTTCCGGTTCGCGGCATGTCTTCCGCTTGTGGCAATCATCTTGCTGGTTATGGCGAAGAGAGGCATCAAGGCTGACGAGAGGCTCGTCAAATCGATGGATCGCATCAGATAAACGGTTGTCTGGAGACGCGTCGGCGTTTGAATGACAACATCATGAATACAGGATTATCATCATCCCCGAAAGGTTTCCCTATCCTTTCGGGGATGATTTTTTGTATCGTTGGTGAACGTATGGAATGTAGTGGCACCATGACCGGTATGTGGACGACGATTGTCATGACTCGTGGGGTATGATATTTTTCCGGCAATTCATTTGCTTGTTCTTGTTTTTTCATTTATCTTTGCCATCGAACCTATAACTTAAACTGATATGGAAAACGAACAAATCAAACTCAACGCCAATGAGGTCGTCAGGGATTTGCAGAAACTTCCCCATGAGCTTACCCGTGAAGACATCATGACCTACGTGGAGATGCGTGGCATCAGGATGCTCAATTTCATGTATCCGGGAGGAGACGGGAAACTGAAAACCCTCAACTTTGTCATTTCGAACATGGCCTATCTGCGCACCATACTCACCTGTGGAGAACGGGTCGACGGGTCGAGTCTCTTCGATTTCATTCAGGCCTCAAGCTCCGACCTCTATGTTTTGCCACGGTATGAGACGGCATTCATCGACCCGTTTGCCGAGGAGCCGACCCTCTGCATGCTGTGCTCATTCTTTGACAACGAGGGAAAACCAATGTCGTCGTCGCCCGAGTACACATTGCGCAAGGCAGCGGATGCCTTTCGGCAGACCACGGGTATGGAGTTTCATGCGATGGGCGAACTTGAATATTACGTGATCAAACCCTCTGATGGCAGATTTCCCGGACGCGACCAGCATGGCTATCATGAAAGTGCGCCGTTTGCAAAGACCGGTGATTTCAGGAAGAAATGCATGAGTTACATCGCCCAAACGGGTGGGCACATCAAGTATGGACATACAGAGGTGGGATGTTTCGAGCAGGAAGGATTGCTCTATGAGCAAAACGAAATAGAGTTTTTGCCTGTCGATGTGGTGCATGCCGCCGATGAGTTGATGCTCGCCAAATGGGTAATCTACAACTTGGCTTGGCGCGAAGGACTTACCGTGACCTTTGCACCCAAGATCACAACGGGCAAAGCCGGGTCGGGCTTGCATATCCACATGCGCCTCGTTCGCAATGGCAAGAACATGCTGTTGGACGGTGGCGAGACCCTGTCTGACAACGC
>DBQL01000222.1:5538-5937 GCA_002305235.1 Prevotella sp. UBA1395
TTGGTGCGTGTGCCCTTGGGCTGGACATCGGGCGTTGACATGAGTCGCACGGTCAATCCGCTGGAGCATGAGGTGCCGGTGGACCGGCGTGGTGGCGACAAGCAGACCTTCGAGATACGGTCGGGCGACGGCTCGGCGGATGTTTACCAGTACTTGGCAGCGCTTTGTGTGGCATGCCGTTACGGCTTTGAGATGAAGGATGCCTTGGAAGTGGCCGGTCGAACATACGTTGATGTGAACATCTATGATGAGGCCAACGCCTCGAAGCTGGCATTGCTCGATCGGCTGCCCGACAGTTGTGCGGCATCGGCCGACTGCCTGTCGGCCCGCCGTGAGATCTTTGAAGAAATGGGAATATTCTCGGCAGACATGATCGATGGCATCATCAGACAGTTACGG
>DBQL01000215.1:0-257 GCA_002305235.1 Prevotella sp. UBA1395
CCGTGAACGACATTGCCGCGGGCACCTACTATGTCCGCGTTAGGCGTTGGGCAAACGCCGGAAGCTATGCGCTGAAATACACGTTCACGCCGAATCCCACCCCCAACGACGAAGAGCCCAACGATGCCTACGATAAGGGCGGGCTCATCGAGAACGGGGCCATCGCCACCGGGCATCTCGGATACCTCTACCACGGAGAGGACACGAGAGACACAGACGACTGGTACAAGATCGTCATCCCCGAGAAGCAGAACGGA
>DBQL01000215.1:390-3194 GCA_002305235.1 Prevotella sp. UBA1395
ACGAAGAGCCCAACGATGCCTACGGCCAAGGCAAGCTGTTGCAAGACAACACCACCGTCACCGGGCATCTCGGATACCTCTACCACGGAGAGGACACGAGAGACCATGAGGACTGGTACAGGATAGAGTTGGCATCGAAGGGCATTGTGTTGCTCTCTATCAAGCCCGACAGTCTCTCCACGCTTGACATCCATTACCTTTCTCTCCTCAAGCCTGAGGGAGAAAAACTGAAAGAAGTTCGTTTGGCATACGTAGGCAGAAAGTCCGCGCAGATGATGCTCAACGATATGGAAGCCGGAACCTACTATGTCAAAGTTCGGCGTTGGTCAGGCTCGGGCGGCTACTCATTGTCATACGGCAATCCTACGCCCATGCAAGGTTCCACGGTCAAGATTGACGTGACCGGTCGCAACAAAGTGCGCCTTGGCGTGCCGTGCCGCTATACCGTCACCGTGAGAAACGAGTCGGGCAACAGCACCGGCAGCTTCCTCCTTACCGCCTGTGCCACCGATGACATCAAGATGCTGGGAGCGGAATTCCCCACCAACAACGGTGTGCGCAAGCTCTCGGCCGCGGAGGTCGGTAACGAAGACGAGTCGGCGATGTGGTTTGTCGTGCCCACCCTCGCTCCCTATCAGAGCTATACTTTCGACATCATCGCGGAAGGCCGGGCCGTGGCACAGACCCGTTTTGCCATCACCACCACCCTGCTGGTGGGCGCCATCGGCTCCATTGTGAGCGGTTTGGCGGCAGACTATGCGTCGGACCAGATCTGCGAATATGCCTCGAATGCCATAGAGCTGACGCCCGCGGAGCAACAGCAATACATCAAGGCCTTGGGCAAGGGTGTTGAACAAGTGTTCCAAAAAGAGGCAAAGGACGGCGTGGTGGTCTTCACCGCCAAGAGCGTGCTGGGCACGACCGGTGAAAAAATCATCGAGATGTTCCCCCTCGGATCGCTGGTCACCAAGGTCGGAAAGGGTCTCGGCGTTATCAAAGCCGTGAGCACGGCCATGCGCCACAGACTGTTCTACTGGCTCTACAAGCAGACGGGCCTGATCAATGAGAACAATGCCATCCTCGACGCGAAAGTCGGTGCCGACGGCGTGGTGGCTTCTTGGGACCCGAACGAGAAGACCGGACCCAAGGGTAGCGGCGAGAACAACTATCTTGCCAAGCCTCAACGCATGACCTACACCATCTTCTTCGAGAACAAGAAAGAGGCTACCGCCCCTGCCTATCGCATCAGGATAGAAGACACGCTTGCCGACATCTTCGATCTCGAAAGCGTGGAGTTCGGTCCCACGAGCCACTCGGGCGACGGCTATTACTGGCAGATGAAGCGCGAGGGCAACAAGCTCACATGGGACATCGAGGGCATCGAACTGCCACCTAACGTGAATGCTCCCGAGGGCGAGGGATTCGTGACCTTCTCTGCCAACCTCAAACCGGGTGTGGGCAACGGCACGGTGATCGAGAACAAGGCAACGGTGATCTTCGACAAAAACGCGCCCATCGTCACCAACGTATGGAAGAACGTGATCGACACGGAGGCTCCCGTCACCACGATGCAGCCCGTGAGCTATGCCCCGGGAACAGAGCATCTTACCGTGACCTGCCAATCGGACGACAAGGACGGCTCGGGCATCGACCGCTATCTCTACTATGTTTCTGACAACGGAGCGCCGTTCACGTTCTTTGCCGAGACCAACGAGGCGAAACTCGAGTATCCCGTCGACATGACCAAAGCCAACAACTACAGTTTCTATGCGCTGGCCGTGGACAAGGTGGGCAATACGGAACAGAGCATCCCCGAGGCCGTATCGATCAACACGCAGTTGGGTATCGACAACATCGTGGCTGACCGTCTCACCGCCTCTCCCAACCCGTCTGACGGCCTCTTCCGCCTGACGCTGCCTTCGGGCGTGACCGAACTGACCGTGTTCAACGCCGCCGGGCAAGCCGTGTGGATGGCAGAGACATCGACCATCGCCAACAATATGGTGGCAGACCTCACCCGGCAGCCCGCCGGCACCTATCTGCTCAAGGCTGTGGTGAATGGCGAGACAAAAGTGGTGAAGCTCATGAGGAAATGACATGGTTGCGATTTTCAGACGGTCGGCAAGGATGGCGCGACCGATGGTCGGCATCCGTCGCCATGCCGTTCGGCTGACTTGATGATGAAATAATGCCTTCGGGTCGGATTCATTCGTATGAGTCCGGCCCGTTGTCGTGAATGGTTGGCGAACGACTTCGTTCATGACAGGCGTATGGTTTTTGCCTGACCGACTCCATACCATCTATTCTTCGTCAACATCATTTTTTGGTAAGAGGACAACAGAAAACACGGAAAACACAGAAGCTGCATGGAGCGTGTTCTCTGTTGTTCAGAAAAACAGGGTGTGTGAATGAAAGACCCGAAGGATATACTCCTTAAAAAACTCCGGGATAATGCGTCAGCCCACCAAATCCTCTGCGCCTCTGCGTGAGACCATCCAATCTTCATCTGTACCATCACAGGCAGAGCATCCTCGTTCCTCGGCAACCTCTCCCAAGCATTATCAAGCCATTTCCGGGGTAAGACACATCAATGTCGGCAGGTCAAAATCTCATGAAATATCTTGAAGAACAGGCCTGAAACCCGGCCAAAAACACGTCTGCGGAGAAAAACAAGCACAAGAACACGCCAAACCGGCGATTTTTCCAATCGACTGATACTCAACGACATGAAAACACTTGACATTTTCTGCCGCCGCGATTGCTATCTTTTCGCACGACGATTACTATCCATACGCGTTGCCATC
>DBQL01000108.1:0-410 GCA_002305235.1 Prevotella sp. UBA1395
GGCGTCATCCGGCGAGCCTTTGAGCAGTCGGGACAGCGTGTGGTGATCCTCGTCGACGAATACGACAAGCCTCTTCTCCAAGCCATCGGCAACGAGGCGTTGCAGGCCGAATACCGTGCCACGCTCAAAGCGTTCTATTCTGTGCTCAAGACACAGGACCGATATATCCGCTTCGGATTCCTCACGGGCGTGACAAAATTTGGCAAGGTGAGTGTGTTCTCCGACCTGAACAACCTCTTCGACCTCTCGATGGACGACCGGTACCAAACCCTTTGCGGCATGACCGAGGAGGAAATCCATGCCAATTTCGACGACACGCTGCACCGATTGGCCGAGCATAACCGCCTCTCATACGAGGAGGCCTGCCGCAAACTCCGCCTGCGCTACGACGGTTATCACTTCGTGGAGAA
>DBQL01000108.1:508-6276 GCA_002305235.1 Prevotella sp. UBA1395
TCAACAGCATCGACTCCGTATCAAAAAATCCCATCCCCGTGATCTATCAGAGCGGCTATCTCACCATCAAAGGCTATGATGACGAATTTGAAACCTATCGTTTGGGGTTCCCCAACCAAGAGGTGGAGGAGGGATTCACACGCTATCTCGTCCCTTTCTACACGCATATCCCCCAAGGCGAGTCGGTGTTTTCCATCCAACAGTTTATACAAGACATCAGAAACGGACAACCCGAGCGGTTCATGCAACGCATGGCGACGATGCTCTCCGACACCGACTACCGGATTGTGGGTGATGCGGAACTGTATTTCCAGAATGCCTTTTATCTCATCTCAAAGATGCTCGGCTTCTATACCGAGGTGGAGCGGACCACCAGCGACGGGCGGATAGACATGATCATCAAGACCCGCGACTATATTTATATCATGGAGTTCAAGCTCGACGGCACGCCGCAGGAGGCCTTGCGACAAATCGAGGACAAGGGCTATGCCAAGCCCTTCGGCATGGACGGCCGAAAGATCTGCCGCATCGGCGTCAACTTCTCCTTGAAAAAGCGCTGCATCGACGGTTGGGAGATAGCGTGAAAGCACCGATCGAGATAGAATATCGGACGATCAGGGGCGTAGACATCCGGCCTTTCCGAATGTGAAAGGCTGTGTCAGCCGCACACGACGACAGTTCATTTCATCGTGAGGAAACGCCGTCTTGAATCGACGATAGAAAACTGCGAAGCCGCAACTGATACTCCGTCTTATGGTCATGATAGCTCTTGGCGTGCTCCGACCCGTGGGCCACGTAGAGCGATTTGCTCCCCTGCTTGGCTTGATACAGGCGGAATACCATTGCCGTGGGCACGTAGGTGTCGTGCCCGCCGTGAATGAAGAGCATGGGCTTGGTGCTCCGCCCGACGGCATCGACCATCGATGCCTCGCCAAACGACCATCCGTATTTCAGACGGCAGAGCACCGATGTGACATACATCAGGGGGAACGGGGGCAGCCCGAACTGCTTGTTTAATTGGTCGGCAAACTCATCCCACACCGATGTATAGCCGCAATCCTCGACAAACGCCTTGACCGAGGCGGGGGTCTTCTCGCCCGCCACGGCCATCGTGGTGGCCGCTCCCATCGAAATTCCGTGTACCACGATTGAGGCCGTCCCGGTGCTGTCGCGATAGAGCGAGTCGGCTATCGCGATCCATCGGAGCACGTCGCGACGGTCTTTCCAGCCCATCTGAGCCTCGCTACCCTCGCTTTTCCCATGACCGTGAAGGTCGGGAACGACGAGATTGAACCCCATGTCGTGGTGATAAAAATATCCCAAATGGAGCATCGACACGGCGCAATCGGTATAGCCATGCACCAAGACCGCCGTATGTCCGGTGGCTCTCGGTGCCCTGATGAGCAGGGCATGATGCTTCTCGCCGGCATCGGTCACGATGATAGTGTCGCGCAAGGCTTGCGCCTTTTGCAGCGAGTCGATCCACGGACGGGTCTCGGGATAGTCGGCAAAGAGCCGGGCATACCTCTGCTGATAATCCCTGCCGCTGTTGTTTTCGGGTTTAAGCGAATAGTTCAGCATATACAGGCCGGCACCCAACAGGATGACGGCACACAGCCCCAAGACAAGGGCAAGGCAGCCCAATGATTTATTTCTCATATCGTTCTACTTTTCCTAACTTCTCATTGATTTCTTCCAAGCGCATCTTTTTCTTCACCTTCACACGGTCAAAACCCTGTCCGTACACGCCGATAACAGCACTCTGGGCCACAAAGGCATCGGGATCGATCTCGTTGATAAGGTCGAAGATGAAGCTCGACTCGCTCTTTTTGGCAATGCAAAACACCACCTTGATGTCTTTCCGGGAATAGAATCCGTTGCCGTTGAGCGTCGTGCAGCCTCGGTTGGCGATTTTATTGATCGCCTCTCCGATCTCCTGATACCTGTCCGAAATGATAAAAAATTGTACGCTCTGGCGCAGCGTATTGACGACATAATCCACACAAAACGAGATGATGAACATCAGTACATAACTGTAAAGCACCTTCTCCCAGTCGCGAAGCACCAAATAACTTGACGTGACGATGGCGATATCGCAAAACAGGATGATATGTCCCAACGATACGTCGCGATACTTATGGATAATCGCCGCCACCACATCCGAGCCACCACTGCTGCCTCCTGTCGACAGCCCCAAGCCCACACTCGTGCCCATGAACACCCCGCCCACGATGCAAGCCATGAACTTTTGGTCGGCCAGCAGGTGCAGGTTGGGGTCCATCATGCGCTGCATCACCGAGGTTCCCACGGTAAAAACGACGACCGCATAGATGGTCTTGGCGCAGAATTTCCATCCCAACGTCTTCAGCGCAAATAACAACAGGATGGCGTTGAACACAAAATAGGTGGTCTGAACGGGTATTCCCGTGCCCCAATAGATCACTGAAGCGATACCCACGATGCCTCCCATCGTGATCTCATTGGGTAGCAAAAACAGGTTCAACCCTATCACGCCGATCACCATCGCCACCGTGAGGATCACATAATCGTGGATCGAACGATACAGCAACTTAGGATTTTTCTTGGGCATCTCCATAATCGTTTATCGGTGTTTTCATATTCGTAAGTTTATGCAAAAATAACGATTTTAACCTGACACCACAAAGAATATCCTAAAATATTGTCTCATGCGCCCCTGCTTTTCCTAATCTTTTTAGTAACTTTGCAACAAGATTCAGTAATAACAAATTTATATCCGCATATCGATGAATATTGAAAAGGAAATATCCTCAGCAGTGCTCAAGGCTGTCAAGGAACTTTATGGCGTGGATTTGCCTGCCGACATGGTTCAATTGCAAAAGACCAAAGCAACCTTTGAAGGTAATCTTACCCTCGTGGTCTTCCCCTTTTTGAAGGCCTCCCGCAAGAAACCCGAGGTCACTGCACAGGAGATTGGCGAGCTGTTGGTGCGCGACAGTGAGGCTGTGGCCGCTTTCAACGTGGTGAAAGGATTTCTCAATCTCATCATCGCGCCACAGGCATGGATCGGTCTGCTCAATGACATCAACGCCAATGAGACCTACGGCGAGCAAGCCGTCACAGACGACAGCAAGCTCGTGATGATAGAATATTCATCGCCCAACACCAACAAACCGTTGCATCTGGGACACGTGCGCAACAACCTGTTGGGCTGGAGCCTCTCGCAAATCATGCAGGCCAACGGTCACAAAGTGGTGAAAACCAATATCGTCAACGATCGCGGCATCCACATTTGCAAGTCTATGCTCGCATGGCAGAAATGGGGAAACGGCGACACTCCGGAGACAACGGGCAAGAAAGGCGACCATCTTATAGGTGACTATTATGTGGCTTTCGACAAGCATTACCGTGAGGAGGTGGCACAGCTCAAGGCCCAATACATTGCCGAGGGCATGGAAGCCGAGCAGGCAGAAGATAAAGCCAAGGCTGAAGCACCCCTTATCCAAGAGGCCCATGACATGTTGGTGAAATGGGAGCAGGGCGATAAGGCCGTGCGTGACCTATGGGAAAAAATGAACAACTGGGTGTATGCGGGCTTCGACGAGACCTACAAGGCACTCGGCGTGGGCTTTGACAAGATATATTATGAATCGAATACCTACCTCGAGGGAAAGAAGAAGGTAGAGGAAGGACTCGCCAAGGGCCTCTTCCTCCGGAAAGAAGATAACAGCGTATGGGCCGATCTCACCAACGAGGGACTCGACCAGAAGCTGTTGCTTCGCTCCGATGGCACCAGCGTCTACATGACTCAGGACATCGGAACGGCTGCCCTTCGATTCGCCGACTTCCCCATCGACAAGATGATTTATGTGGTAGGCAACGAGCAAAATTATCATTTCCAAGTGCTCTCGATACTCCTCGACCGTCTCGGTTTCAAGTGGGGCAAAGACCTTGTGCACTTCTCCTACGGCATGGTAGAGCTTCCCAACGGTAAGATGAAGAGCCGCGAGGGTACCGTGGTCGATGCCGACGACCTCATCGCTACAATGATAGAGGATGCCCGCAAGACCAGCGACGAACTGGGTAAGTTCCACGACATGACCGAAGCCGAGAAGCAGGAGATTGCCCGCATTGTGGGTCTCGGAGCGCTGAAGTACTTCATCCTCAAGGTCGACGCCCGCAAAAACATGCTCTTCAACCCAGAAGAGTCTATCGACTTCAACGGCAACACAGGCCCGTTCATTCAGTACACCCACGCCCGCATCCGCTCTATCCTGCGCAAGGCCGAGGCTGAGGGCATAGCCATCCCGACGGCACTGAGCACCGACGCTCCGCTCAACGAGAAGGAGATACACCTCATCCAGAAGATGGACGAGTTTAAGGTGGCCGTGAAAGACGCCGGCGAGAACTACAACCCTGCAGGCATCGCCAACTACTGCTACGAGCTCACCAAGGAGTTCAACCAGTTCTACCACGACTACAGCATCCTCAGTGCCGATACCGACATCGAGAAGACCACCCGTCTGGTCATCGCCAAAAACGTGGCCAAGACCATCAAAAATGCCATGGCTCTCCTTGGCATCGAGGTGCCCGAGCGCATGTAAAGTCGCTCCACTTCAGCCTCATCACACCCTCAAGCCGCCATCTCATGGCGGCTTCCACGCTCTTCTCTTAACGCCACCACCCATGCCAGCCATACCCGCCAATCCGCCTGCCTACCGCCACGACACCGTTCTTCCCCTCCCACCCGAGGTGAAAGCCAACGCTTGGGCCGTCGACGCGGCCTGCTCGGGCAACCCGGGACCCATGGAATATCAGTGTGTGGACCTGGCCACAGGGGAACGGGTGTTTCACTACGGTCCGGTGCACGGCACCAACAACATCGGCGAGTTTCTGGCCATTGTACATGCCCTGGCCCTCATGCAGCAGAAAAACATCACCGACAAGGTGATTTACTCTGACTCTTACAACGCCATCCTTTGGGTGCGCAACCGCAAATGCAAGACCAAGCTGGAGCGCAATGCACAGACCGAGCCACTCTATCAGGTCATTGCCCGAGCCGAGAACTGGCTGCGTACCCACGCTGCCAAGATACCTATTATAAAATGGGAAACCAAGCAGTGGGGCGAGATACCCGCCGACTTTGGGAATAAGAAATAATTACCGTGGTTCTACCTTCCTTTAATAATCTATCCTTCGCGGCCCTGCGGTTACGCATCAACCTATATCTTCAAACATTACGATAACCAAGAAATGCATATAAGGATATTCACCATTTATTTTCTGCTCTTCATATGGAGTTCAGAAGCATACGCCGCAGTAAATACCAATTTACTCAAGGAACTGGACCATGCCATAGAACTTCGGCCAACATACATCGCCAACAAAGAAAAGAATATTCTGAACATACGTAAGTCGCTGGAGAAGGTGAAAGGGAAAAACATACAAGAAGAATTAGACCTGTGCGACATGCTATGCAACGAATACTCTGCGTTCAACACGGATTCTTCGCTTCTTTATGTAGACAGATTGTACCAATTGGCCGACAAAGCAAACCGTGAAGACCAGAAACTTAATGCCGTGCTTCACAAGGCAGAGGTGCTGATGACCATAGGCATGTTCAAAGAGGCTTCTGAATTGCTTGCGCCACAACAACACAAGTCTATGCCCAGAGAGCGTCGCGAAAATTTCTTCCATCTATGCCGCACACTCTATGGCTTGATGGCAGACTTTGCCGTTACCTCCAAAGAGAAAAAAGCCTATATCCACCTGACAGATATCTATCGCGA
>DBQL01000002.1 GCA_002305235.1 Prevotella sp. UBA1395
AAGATGGCCGTGAAGTAACCGCTTGCATGAATCCTCGGTAGGGGATAGAGCCTCAAACACAAAAGGGGATGCAGTTCAACAGTTGAATTGCATCCTTTTTGCGTCATCATAAATCCCCTGTCAACAATTCAAGGAGACTTTGTGAAGATACATCTACATAGTTTGTCTTCCTGATACCATACCAAAAACCATGCAACTATCCCAAGAGAGATTGGCTATTGGGTTATGCCACGAGAATGAGTAATTTCAATGGCGAGGAAGCCCGCGTTATGCCGGCGGGTTTCCGTTGACAGCCTGAGGAGTCCACGCCTTGAAAAATCGCAGCACCTTTTCCTTGTCATATCCCTTGCCTTCCTCGAGGAAGCTGGAGTCTTGAATGTGCAGTACCTTGCCGTTGGTGTCGAGGAGCACGAACACCGGGAAACCAAAGCGCTGAGGGTTGCCCAGACGCTGCATCAGGGATGCCGCGGCCTTCACCTGCTGCTCGCCACCCGACTTGCGTGGGTTGTAGTTGACGTGGAGGTAGATGAAGTTGTCGGCCACCACCTTGGCCATGTCGCTGTCGGTGCTGATGAAGTCGGCAAAGCGCAGGCACCAAGGACACCAGTTGCCTCCCACCTGACACATCACATATTTTCTGCCCTGCAAGGCTTGGGCTTCGACAAGAGCCTTGTCTATCTGCTGCATCGGGTCGATGGTCTCATCGTAAACCTTCTTGAGTGTCGTCTGTGCATTGGCCATCAGCGTGCCAACCACAAGCATCATTACCAATAATACTTTCTTCATTGTGTTCAAAATTTGAAGTTCAATATAGATGGGCTGGGATAGGACAAATAGATGTATCCAACCCTACGCCCGCTATCATCATGAAGACAATCCCTCACCGGGTATTGATCCGATGCAAAGATAGATATTATATTCCACATTCCAATGTATGATGAAAACTTTGTGGGTAAATAATCGTACAGAAGGAATAAAATTATACTATTATAAAATGGTTTAATGAATTGAATCACCAATCTTTAATACCACCGTAATTATTGATAGGTGGTATTAATATCTATGCAAGTCAGGACAGGATTCTCTCAAAGCAAAACAGCCTATTCATCCATATCCTTATCCAACCGTCCGCGCCAAAGGTATTTGCGGGTCTCGTGAACGACAATACCATTGAGAAGGAGTAAGGAAAGAAGGTTAGGAATTGCCATGAGTGCATTCATGCAATCAGCAATGTTCCACACCACCCCGAGATCGGCCACACTGCCAATGAAGATGGCAGCGATGTATAAAACGCGGTAAGCGATCATCCAGTTTTTCCCCTTCAGATATTCCACCGCGCGTTCTCCATAGTAGCTCCAACCCAAAATAGTGCTGAAGGCAAAAGTGAGCAACCCAAAACTCAACAAAGGTGCTCCAATGTAGGGTATCTTGGCGAAAGCCATCTTTGTAAGGGCAGCACCATCGGTATAAGAGATGTCAGGGTATGCCAATACGCTGCTCACCACGACCAGTCCGGTGAGCGCACAGATAACGACGGTGTCCCAAAAAGTGCCGGTGCTTGATACCAATGCCTGGCGCACGGGATTGCGTGTCTGTGCCGCGGCTGCCACAATGGGGGCTGAGCCGAGACCGGACTCGTTGGAGAATAGTCCGCGGGCAATGCCGTAACGGGCAGCCATCATCACTGACGTACCCACAAAGCCACCGCCGGCCGCCTCGGGCGTGAATGCGGAAGAGACAATCAGTTTGACGGCGGGCCAGAGATACTGTCCGTTCACAATGAGAATGTAGATACATCCAAGAACATAGAAGATCGCCATAAAAGGCACAAGCATGCTACATACATTGGAGATGCTCTTCACCCCACCCAGTATCACGATACCTGCGAGAGCGCATATCAATGTCCCCACAACATAAGGTGAAAAGCCGTATGTATGCTCGGCGATGGTGGCAATGGCATTGGCCTGTACGGTATTTCCGATGCCGAACGAGGCACAGGCCGTAAAGATGGCAAAGAGCACCGCGAGCCATTTCATGCCCAGTCCTTTCTCCAAGGCATACATCGGACCTCCCAGCATGCGGCCGTCGCGAGTCTTTTCACGGTATTTCACAGCCAGCAGTCCCTCGGCATATTTGGTAGAAATGCCAAACACCCCCGTCAGCCAGCACCATAGCACGGCACCCGGTCCTCCCAAGGCCACAGCCGTGGCCACACCAACGATATTACCGGTACCGATCGTTGCTGCCAAGGCTGTGGCCAGTGCGGCATATTGTGACACATCACCACTGGCTGTGGCATCACGTTTGATCGACAGCTTCAAGGCTGTCCATAACTTTCGTTGCGGAAAACGGAGGCGGATTGTGAGAAACACATGCGTGCCAAGCAGCAAAATAATCATGGGCCATCCCCACAAAAAACTACTCAACGAAGTGAAAAAAGCATTTATCTGTTCCATGCATGACATTGTTATTCGTGAAAACTAATTCTGCAATGCTTAAATCCCATTGAGCGGAGTAGGGAGCCGAACTGTGCTGAAGCATTCTCCTCGGCACTTCGCTTGTTGGCCGGAGTCAGTCCCCGTTTCTTCATCGCCACGATGGCACGTTCCAACAGTTGGGCTTTGTCGGCCTCGCTCCAACGCCCCTCTTCAAAGAAAGCCTTTGTGCGAGCCTCATCGATAAACTTCTCGTCAAGTAACTTGATGGGAGGCAACTTGACCACCACAGTGTCTTGGTCTATCTTGATCCAGTCGTCACTGACTTCGTGGAGGTCAATGCCCAGACGCATCGTACCATAATAAATGCGGCTTAACTCGTCATCACCAAAAAAACCATGTCTCACCGTGTCTATGAGTTCCTCGTCGCTGATCGACAGAAATTCCCANNATGCTCTTGATTTTCTCGATTTGTACGGGGGTGATATCTATCTGTTCGGTGTGAGAAATGCCCAAATGAGTTCCTTCGATACTCCGCTTTACCGAGACAAGGACAACAAGTCCCAGCACAGCAGCCGCCACCAAGAAGAGAATGCCTTTGCGTGAGAGAAGACGCTTGAATCCATCTATGAGAGTTGTCAATTTCTTATTCATTCGATACTTTTGATAAGTGAGGGGATATCGTTCCAATTGAAATCCTGACGAAAGGTAATAATCACCTCTTCCGGTCGATATCCCATTTGTTCGATGATCGGAATCAGTTGCCGGGCGGCACTCTGTCGAGCGTTCTCGGCAATACCAAGATGTGGCAGGGTGCGCAGGATGTCCGTACGTCCTTGTTGCTGAATGCGTGTGATTTCTTCGTCAGAAAATTTGCTTCGGAAGAAAGAGACCTTCTGCTTTACATGCTTATGGTCAATTTCTGTGCTGGTCATCGTGAACTGTGGGTCAGGCAGTATAATCTCAATTTGGTTACCTTTCTTCTTCACATTAGCCGACGAGAATTTGCTAAAATCGATATATGCCTTGATGCTTGCTGTTACGGGAATGGCAATTCTGCGTTTGCCTGCAGGCAAACCGATCTTAAACTTCTTGCTGAGGAACTGTCCGCTTACCGACATCGTGTCGGCAAAGGTTACAATCTTGTGAACCTGATACTCGGAAGTATAGAGACGTGAACACTTCTGAATTTGCATCACCATCAGTGGAATGGTATCCATGGCAGGTAAATTTTCCTGTCCTGCCTTGCTTCCCTTTCCACAAGCGATAATCAGAAAGGCTATTACCAAAAATAATATATATTTGCGCATGGTGAATCAAATGTTGTTAATGAGTGCAAAGATACAAAAAAAGACCATAATGATATTGATATCACGCTTTTTTTAGCCTAAAGCTATATTATTTTATGAAAGATAAAACATTGTGATATTAGTTTGCTTGATCAACTTTATGGTTCATATAAGGTGAGTTAGACGAAGTTAGAATAAAGCAAATTGTTAGTTTCTAATACAGTTTGACATGTTATTACTTCTATATTTTTCATCGGCGCTGTTTGTGTAGGTATAATCAGCATTATGTGGTGGAATGAAAACTAAAGCAGGATCTGAAAATAAGAAAAAATATGTTTTAGCTCAACAACACCTTTTATTATGCAGTCTTACATGGCCTCTTCGTCTCAGCAGAGTCTGCGGTCCCGATTATTTGGTACTTGGGCGGCAAGTGGCGATGAGGTTACTGTACTAAAAATCGATAAGGATAGTTTGTATTATGTAAATGAATATCCTATTGTGGCAATNNTGAAGACATACTGTGCCTACCGTGTACTATTTGGGCGAGATTTGTCCCCCTATTTCGTAAAAATAGATTAAATTTGCCAACGCAATACCGGATAGTTACTATAAACAGATAAGTATGAAAAAGCTTGTGTCTCTTTTTGCAGCGTTACTGATGGCAGTTACAGCCTTTGGTGCCAATCGTGGCATTACGCGCAAACAATTATTCGATGCCAACTGGCAATTTTCTCAAGATAGCACAAAGTGGCGCATGGTCAACCTGCCACATGATTGGAGCATTGAATGTGACTTCGACAAAGATGCGCCTTCCGGCCACGATGGTGCTTATCTTCCGACGGGAAAGGGTTGGTATCGCAAAACATTCACATTAGGGAAGAATCTTCAAGATAAGATTATGCGTCTCTATTTTGAGGGTGTTTATATGAATGCTGAAGTCTATGTGAACGGACATCGGGCTGGTGGTCATCCCTACGGTTATTCTTCGTTCTTTGTGAATGTCACACCATACGTGAAGATGGGTCAGAATGAAGTGGAGGTACGAGTTGACAATTCGCAGCAGAAGAATTGTCGCTGGTACAGCGGTTCGGGTATCTACCGCCATGTATGGCTACTGACCACAGGAAAGCGATATATCGACGAATGGAGCGTGAGCGTTGCCACTCCCGATATTCACCATGTGAAAATAAACGCTGAGGTGGTGATGGAGGATGGTTCGAGAAAGCCTATCAGTAAAAACATCGATGTAGAGCAGCCTCGATTGTGGTCGCCCGAGAATCCTTACCTCTACCATACGACGATTGAGGCTGAGGGTGATGTCGTACCTGTCACGTATGGCATCCGTACTATCGAATATTCTGCTGAGAAAGGGCTGTTGCTGAACGGCAGACCTATCTTGCTCAATGGCGGCTGCGTTCACCATGATAACGGCATCTTGGGTGCTGCAGCTTTCGATGCTGCCGAATACCGCAGGGTCAGGCTGCTGAAAGAGGCAGGCTTCAACGCCATTCGCACTTCACACAATCCGCCGTCAGAGACATTTCTCAAGGCTTGTGACGAACTGGGACTGCTGGTCATCGACGAGGCCTTTGACGGATGGCGTGACAAAAAGAACGAATATGACTATTCCAGGCTTATCGATCAATGGTGGCAGGAGGATATCAAGGCCATGATTTTGCGCGATCGCAACCACCCAAGCGTGTTCTGCTGGTCAACAGGTAACGAGGTTATCGAGCGCAAGAAGATTGAGGTAGTGAAGACCGCCCACAACCTGAATACACTCTGCCGTCAACTCGACCCGCAGAAACGTCCCGTCACCTCTGCTCTCTGCGCATGGGACCCCGAGTGGGACATTTACGACCCACTGGCAGCAGAGCACGACATTGTGGGATATAACTACATGATTCACAAATCACAGAGTGACCACGAGCGTGTGCCCGGCCGTGTGATGATGCAGACAGAAAGTTATTCGCGCGACACATGGCGCAACTACTGCAAAGTGCAAGACGAGCCTTGGGTCATCGGTGACTTTGTGTGGACAGCCATCGACTACCTCGGAGAGTCGGGCATCGGACGTTGGTATTATGAGGGAGAACCGGCCAAAGAACCATGGGAGGGTCCTATGTTCCCCAATCATGCTGCCTATTGTGGTGATATCGACCTCGTCGGTCACCGCAAACCCATCAGTCACTACCGGTCCATGCTATGGAATCAAGATGGTGAGCAACTCTATATGGCAGTACGTGAGCCTGATGGCTATTACGGAAAGATAAAGACCACGATGTGGAGTGTATGGCCTACATACGAGAGTTGGACATGGCCGGGACATGAGGATAAGAACATCGACGTAGAGGTGTATTCACACTATCCCAAGGTAAGCCTATACTTGAACAACCGGCTCGTCGGCGAGAAAGAAGTGACACAGGGTATGGCTACGTTTACGCTTCCATATCAGTTTGGTGTGCTACGTGCCGAGGCAGGAGGAAAAAATGTTACTTTACAGACAGCCGGTGAGGCCGAAGCCATCCGCCTGACAACCGACCGCACGACGCTTAAGGCCGATGGACAAGATCTCGCCTTCATCACCGTCGAACTGACAGATGCCCACGGCATACTCAATCCCATCAGCTCCAACGAACTTACTGCTTGTGTCAGTGGTTCTGCCACTCTCATCGGCTTTGGCAATGCCGACATCAAAGACTGTGACCGCTATACAGACAATACTCACAAAGCTTGGAAAGGTCGCGCTCTACTCGTTGTCAGGAGCACAGGAAAGAAGGGAAAGGCAACCATAAGTGTCCAAGGTAAAAGCCTGAAAACAGCACATGTCAATTTAACTTTTGATCATATCAAGTAAAGATATCTACTTTTAGTTAATTGCGATTCCGTAGAAATATCACATTTCCCGACGGCAATATCTTCTGTTTTAAGTGTTATGCCGTCGGGGTTATCCTCTAAAATATAATATCCGCACAGAAATCCTACTTTCCGATGCAGAATCTAATATCTGCAAATATAATGTGGTGGTAATCAACGACATAACATTATTTTTGAGGGGCAAAAGTTATGTCGAGGGACGTTTGAGGGACAGAAAATTGGCAAGAATCTGCAAATGAAGTTGCCGCCAAAAAAAGAAAAAGCAAACATCTGAAAATATGGCGATGCGTTTCTTTGCCAATTCACATTTGTTAACACGGATTTTTGCACATTCTTGCATTCGCTGTGAAGCGAGTGCATTTGTGCTTCAATCGCTGTCCCTCCAAATAGCCTTTTCATGCTCATTTCTTTTCAGTTCTTTGCAGATGTTTATATTATAACGTAAAATCGAGCCTTTTTATTGCCTTGAAGCACAGTTTAACGTCTGTCCCTCGGGGGACACTGTTCTGGTGTAATCTGTCCCTTTTTGTCCCTCAATCCCATGACGATATAATTTGCCTGAATAAAAGGTTTAGTTTAGGTTATGAATATTTAATATAGGGATAAACTAAACCGAGCCTTATTCAATTAAACCGAGTTT
>DBQL01000208.1 GCA_002305235.1 Prevotella sp. UBA1395
GTATCCCATTTGATGTCGCCCTCGTTGATATTCACCTCAAACTTATCGGCTTCGGGCAACACGGCGACTGTCGCCGCTGAGGTATGCATGCGTCCTTGGGTTTCTGTGGCAGGCACACGCTGCACGCGATGCACGCCGCTCTCATACTTCAGCACGCCATACACATTGTCGCCACTCACGGCAAAGTCTATCTCCTTGTAGCCGCCCACAGTGCCTTCCGACACGCTCGTCACACTGAGCGTCCAACCTTTCGTGTCGCAATATTTCTTATACATATTGAAAAGGTCGCCGGCAAAGAGCGCCGCCTCATCACCGCCGGTGCCCGCGCGTATTTCCATCTGTACATTCTTGGCGTCTTCCGGGTCCTTGGGCACGAGGGCAATCTTGATTTCTTCCTCGAGTTTGGGTTGCAGTTCCTCGTTGGTGGCNNCTGATGGCGTTAAGGCAATCGATATAGCGTCTGCGGGCATCCATCACGTCGCCAAGGTCTTTATATTCCTTGGTCAGTTTCACATAGCGCTTCTGGTCGGCGATGACCGAAGGGTCGGTAATCAGCGTCTTTACTTCCTCGAAGCGAGCCTCGAGACCGTCTAACTTATCTAAGATATTATTTTCTGCCATTAGTAATTATATGTTATCTTCTTCCATCAGGGGAATATTGTTGTTGATACAATATTCTCTGATTTCCTCTTCTGTCTTAAAGGTCTTGTCGCAGAGCTTGACAAGGGCATCTTTTGTAGGTTCAAAATGTTTGTCATCAGCAGTTAGGGTTGCCTCTACACGACTAATGAATTTCTCAAAATCAGGATTGATGCCGCACAATTTATCGATAGTATTGAAATCAAGTGATTTTTCTTTAGCTGAGAACCATATTTGGCTCTCATAAGGATTGGATTTTAAGAGTATAAAACCTGTACCAAATGAATGGTTCAAACGAGCCAATTCATCTCGGAGTTCCTCGTTGATGTCAAAAGCTACAAGGTATCCACAGTTTGCCCAACTGGAATTGGAGACTGCCTGAAAGAAACATTTCTTCAACTCATAATCATTATCAATGCATCTTTTTAGTTCATAGGAATATAGTCTCAAAGTGTCTTTTTTGTTGATCGCACTAAAAAGGGAGTTGCAGGTCTTGTTCTTTCTTTGCTCAAATTTGACACCTACGATATCCGGGTGGATCCATTTTTGATGCTCTTCAGCCTTCGTAGATTTTTCGTGAAAAATGGTTTTAGCCATTACTCCGTCATTGCTCAGATAGGTACAAAGTAATGGATGGAGGTCTCTTTCTTGAAAAGTGGGAAAGGTCTTAGACTTTGGAATGGCCGAGGCTCCTTTCTTTTCGATGTTGTCAGAGAACTTACTGAGATAATAGGAGTAAACATTCTGTTCGTTTTTAATACGTTTTATTCGTACGTCACCATGTTTCACCATATCTCCCAAGAGCGCACTGACAGTAGCATCAGGTGTTTTTGCATCCTTGTTGAATATAAAAATATTCTTAGCTAAGATATTATTATACACCTCTCTAACAATTCCTCCTTCTGGGAAATCCTCTAAGCTTTTGAGCACAGCCTCCTTGATGGTCATAGAAAACTTTCTTTTGTATACTTAGTAATTAAATTCTCCAAATTCAGACTTGATGGTCAACGAGCGCATTCCCTCCTCGATATGTCCCACGACCTGTGCGTCGATATTGAACGATTGGCTCACGGCGATTACCTTTTCGGCCACCTCGGGTCGCACATAGATTTCCATGCGATGGCCCATGTTGAAGACCTGATACATCTCTTTCCAGTCTGTGCCCGAGCAATCGTGGATAGTCCGGAAGAGTGGGGGCACGGGGAACATATTGTCCTTGACCACCTTGCAGTTGTCTCCCACAAAGTGGAGCACCTTGGTTTGTGCACCGCCGGTACAATGCACCATGCCGTGAATCTCAGGGCGCAACTCGTCTAAAAGTTTCTTGATGACCGGAGCATAGGTGCGTGTGGGCGAGAGCACGAGGCTCCCGGCATCTATCGACACCCCGTCGACGCCATCTGTGAGGCGGTATTTGCCACTGTACACCAATTCGTCGGGTACGGCATGGTCATAGCTTTCTGGATATTTTTCGGCCAAGTATTTGGCAAATACGTCATGACGCGCACTGGTCAGTCCGTTGCTGCCCATTCCACCGTTATATTGTTGCTCATAGGTGGCCTGTCCGGTGGAGCTAAGTCCCACGATGACATCGCCCGGACGAATGTTGGCATTGTCGATGACGTCGGCGCGACGCATGCGGCACGACACCGTGGAGTCTACGATGATGGTGCGTACCAAGTCGCCCACGTCGGCCGTCTCGCCACCCGTGGGCCAGATGCCCACGCCCATCTCGCGCAGCTGGGCCAGCAATTCGTCGGTGCCGTTGATAATGGCGCTGATCACCTCGCCGGGCACAAGCATCTTGTTGCGGCCGATGGTGCTCGACACCAAGATGTTGTCAACAGCGCCCACGCAAAGCAGATCGTCGGTGTTCATCACGATGGCGTCTTGGGCAATGCCTTTCCATACGCTCAGGTCGCCGGTCTCTTTCCAGTACATATAGGCCAGCGACGATTTCGTGCCGGCACCGTCGGCGTGCATGATGTTGCAGTATTCCGGGTCTCCGCCCAAGATATCGGGGATGATTTTACAAAAGGCCTGAGGATATAACCCCTTGTCTATGTTCTTGATGGCATTGTGCACATCTTCTTTCGCAGCACTCACGCCACGCATCATATATCTGTTGTCCATAATCTTTTGATCCTGATTAGTCTTCCTTGTTCCAAAACTCCCAACTGGCAAAGGCTTGCAACAGTAGCATCTCGAGGCCGTTTTTCACCACGGCACCCTTGGCCTTACCTTTTTTCATGAACATGGTCTCGTCGGGATTGTAGATGAGATCGTATAGCAGGGTATGGCTGTCCATAGCTTCGTAGGGCAGCTTGGGGCATTCATCGGCATGAGGATACATGCCACACGGGGTGCAATTTACAATCACATTGTACTCTTTGATCACTTCGGGCGTAATCGCATCATATTGTATGGTGCCCGTACGCTCATACCTGCTCACCTTCAAGGTTTCCAAGCCTAACGATCTTAATCCGAAGTCGATGGCCTTCGACGACCCGCCGGTGCCCAAGACGAGAGCCTTGTGATGATAGGGTTCGATCAGGGGGGCAATGCTTTGGGTGAACCCTATCACATCGCTGTTGTACCCTTTGAGTATGGTCTTCTTGCCTTTGTGGCTCACCTTGATGACATTCACCGCACCAATGGCGCGCGCCTCGGCGCTCAGGGAGTCCAAGTAGCTGATAACCTTTTCTTTGTAGGGTATGGTGACATTCAGTCCTCGAAGTTCCGGGTTGGTCTCGACCACTTCAAGAAATTCGTCAATCGTGGGTATTTCGAAATTCTCGTATGAGGCATCTATGCCTTCACTTTTAAACTTCTCGTTGAAATATCCGATAGAGAATGAATGTACAAGAGGATAGCCTATCAGTCCATATTTATCCATAGCTCAGGGTTATTAAATGAGTTGTAAGGGTTATTGGGTGTGTTTTCTCTCTATTTTTCGGCGAGATACAGGGTGCAGATACCAAACGTGAGTCGTCTGAAAGAGGTCTTGCGAAATCCGGCTTTCTGCAGGATACCCATCATCTGCTCGCCTTGCGGAAAAGCCTCGATGGTGGCCGTGAGATACTCGTAGGCACTACGGTCTTTGGAGATCAGACTGGCATACATGGGCAAGAAGGTGTGCGAGTAGAGCTTGAAGAG
>DBQL01000193.1:0-8184 GCA_002305235.1 Prevotella sp. UBA1395
CTGTTCCGGCACACGTGATGGGACTGGGTTTGTCAAGATGTTTCATCAAAAAATGAAGTGTTGCGGCATGCCACAATAGCGTTTGCCCGCCGTCCGAAACCGCCATTTTGATGGTTCGGGTGGGCGGCAATACCCGTTTTTCTACACTCCCTTTTGGTCGGCTGACCATGAAAAAGGCCTGATCGCATGGCGGTCGGGCCTTTTTTCGTGTTGGCGGGCATGCCCGTTGCCTCGCGATAACTATCCATTCGTGACGCGATTGCTATCTGATCGTCTCGCGAATGGATAGTTATCGTGCCGCGAAGAGATAGCTTTCGCGAGGCGAGGAGTGGCGAACGGGGTGTAAACGCGTGGTTTCCGGGGTTTTGGCAACGGTCTTTGTTTTCCGCCATTTTCCACCGTTTGCCGGGGCGTAAGGCTGTGGCGGCCCGTATTTCGCGCCGTTTTTCAAATTGTTTCAAATGGAATTTCCGGGCCATTCCGGCATCGTGGCAGGGTTGTGTCCGTGTGGTCGCCGGGCGAGCGGCTGCGGGGGCATGGCACACGGCGTGGGCGCGGCCACACGGGTGGGTAGAGTGGCGAAATGTCATCTGTGTCTTGCAATATAAAGCAGTAGGCCGTGGAAATGTGACAGGAGGCCGTAAATTTTTGGGTAAGGCCTTTCAGTTCACAAAAAAAAGATATACCTTTGCTGACAAATTCATTGTTTACAGGAGACTTTTCATACAAAAGCTACCTATATCATTAAAAAACGTTTTGCACAAATGGTAAAAATAACGAAAGAGGCTGCGCTTGCTTATCACGAGATGGGTAAGCCCGGCAAGATCGAAGTGAAACCCACGAAGCCCTATCGTACGCAGACCGACCTGAGTCTGGCTTATTCGCCGGGCGTGGCATATCCCTGTCTCGAGATCCAGCAGAATGCGGACGACGCTTACAAATACACCAACAAGGGCAACTTGGTGGCCGTGATTTCCAACGGCACAGCCGTGCTCGGCCTTGGCAATATCGGCGCCGAGAGCGGCAAGCCGGTGATGGAGGGCAAGGGGTTGCTGTTTAAGATCTATGGCGGCGTAGACGTTTTCGACATCGAGGTGGACGAGCAAGACCCCGAAAAGTTTTGTGAGGTCGTGGAGCGCATCGCACCCTCTTTCGGCGGTATCAACCTCGAGGACATCAAGGCACCCGAGTGTTTCTACATCGAGGAGCGCCTGAAAAAGACGCTCGACATTCCCGTGATGCACGATGACCAGCACGGCACGGCCATCATCTCGGCCGCCGGACTGAAAAACGCCCTCGAGGTGGCCGGCAAAGACATCTCCAAGGTAAAGCTCGTGGTCAACGGTGCCGGAGCCGCGGCCATCAGTTGTACCAAGCTGTATGTGGCCCTCGGCCTGAAGGTTGAGAACATCGTGATGCTCGATTCGCGTGGCGTGATCAGCTCCGACCGTACCGACCTCACCGAGCAGAAGAAGCTTTTTGCCACCGACCGCCGCGACGTGCACACCTTGGAAGAGGCTATGGTGGGTGCCGATGTGTTCGTGGGTCTGTCCAAGGGCAACATCCTTACCAAAGAGATGGTGCGCTCGATGGCCGAGAACCCCATCGTGTTCGCTTTGGCAAATCCCGTTCCCGAGATCAGCTATGAAGACGCGATGGACAGCCGTCCCGACGTGCTCATCTCTACCGGACGCTCCGATTATCCCAACCAAATCAACAATGTCATCGGTTTCCCGTTCATCTTCCGCGGAGCACTGGATGTGCATGCCCGTGCCATCAACGAGGAGATGAAGCTCGCCGCCGTGCATGCCATAGCCGATCTGGCCAAAGAGCGCATACCCGACATTGTGAACGAGGTGTATCATGTGAATGACTTGAGTTTCGGACCCAAATATTTTATCCCCAAACCCGTAGACCCACGGCTCATCACCGAGGTGTCGGCAGCCGTGGCCAAAGCTGCGATGGACAGTGGCGTGGCCCGCACGCCCATCACCGACTGGGATGCCTACAAGAACCGTCTGCGCCAGATGCTGGGTCAGGAAACCAAGTTCACGCGCACGCTCCATGCCACCGCCGCCCTGCATCCGCAGCGCGTGGTGTTTGCCGAGGGCGGTCACCCCACGATGATGAAGGCTGCCGTGCAGGCCTATCAGGAGGGTATCTGCAAGCCCATACTGCTTGGTAACCCCGACCGCCTGAACAGGTTGGCCACACGGCTGAAGCTCGATCTGAGCGGTGTAGATATCGTGGATATGCGTGCCGACAAGGAGCAGGGCCGCCGTGCGACCTACGCCAAGCACCTCGCCGAGAAGATGGCGCGCAAGGGTTACACCTTCGACGAGGCATACGACAAGATGTATGAGCGCAACTATTTCGGTATGTCGATGGTGGAGAACGACGATGCCGACGCGTTTATCACCGGTCTGTACACCAAGTACAGCAACACCATCAAGGTGGCCAAGGAGGTGATTGGCATGCGACCGGAGTTCGGCACTTTCGGCACGATGCACATTCTGAACACCAAGAAGGGCGTATTCTATCTTGCCGACACCCTCATCAACCGTCATCCCGACCACAACGTGCTCTATGACATTGCCCGACTGTCGGTGCATACGGTGAGATTCTTTAATGCCGAACCGGTCATTGCCATGATCAGTTACTCCAACTTCGGTACCGACGACAAGGGTTCACCCTTGGCCGTGCATCAGGCCGTGGAGCGCATACAGGCCGAGTTCCCCGACCTTGCCATCGATGGCGAGATGCAGGTGAATTTCGCACTCAACCAGCAACTGCGTGATGACAAGTATCCTTTCACGCGTCTGAAGGGCAAGAACGTCAACACGCTGATCTTCCCCAACATGAGTTCGGCCAACAGCAGTTACAAGCTCATGGAGGGTCTCGACCCCGACGTGGAGATTATCGGTCCCATCCAAATGGGCTTGAACAAGGCCATCCACTTCACAGATTTCGAGGCCAGCGTGACCAATGTGGTCAACGTGACGGCCGTGGCCGTGATCGATGCTTACGTAGAGAAGAAAAAGAAGGATTTCTTGAAATAGCCGGCATGGCGGCATGGCCGCGCGACGGGTTCAAGGCCCGGTCTCTCCCGCTTCATCCTGCATGGAGAATGTTCTCCGGAAAAGGCAGGTGAGGCGAGAGAGATCGGGCCTTTTTGTTTTTTCGTGACAATTGATAAGATAGGTCGCAAAAGTTTTGCAGTGTTGGCATTAAAGTGTACCTTTGCACACAAATTCAACGAATCAGGAAAAATGAAAAAAGACGTGAGAACGAGGTACATACTCCCGGCCGTCATCTGCCTGTTGATCTTGGCCGGCGTGGGTTATTATTACTTTTTCACTTCCTTTACCGGGAAAAATGAGACCGTGTATGTGTATATCGACGAGGACGACAACTATGACTCGCTGATGTATAAGATCGAGCCGGTGGCGAGGAAGCACAGCCTTCACGCTTTCAGCATGCTGGCACGCCATAGCAGTTTGGTAGACCATGTGCTGACGGGCCGCTACGCCCTGAAACCCTCTACCGGCGCGCTGCAAGCCTTTCGCCATATCAAGAGCGGCATGCAAGAGTCGCTCAACCTCACCGTGCCGAGCGTGCGCACGATGAACGACCTTGCCGGCGTGTTGGGCGGGAAACTCATGCTCGATAGCGCGCGTATAGCGCAGGCGTTTGCCGATGAGGCGTTCTGTCGCCAATACGGATACGACACCCTCACGCTGCCGGCGCTGTTCATTCCAAATACCTATGACATCTATTGGAATGTGTCGTTGGAGTCGCTGATGAAATACATGCAGAAGGAGAATCGGAAGTTTTGGGATGACGATCGCAGCGCCAAGGCACAGCGGTTGAAACTCAGCGAGGTGGAGGTGGCCACGCTGGCGAGCATCGTGGACGAGGAGACGGCGAACAACGAAGAGAAGCCCATGATTGCCGGAATGTACTATAACCGGTTGATGCTGCGTGATGCCGAGTACCCCGAGGGCATGCCCTTGCAGGCCGACCCCACCATCAAGTTCGCATGGAAGCAGTTCGGCCTGAAGCGCATTTACAACAACCTGCTCTATATCAACAGTCCGTACAACACCTATCGGTTCCCCGGACTGCCTCCCGGACCTATCCGCATCGCGTCGGTGGCAGGCATCGACGCCGTGCTCAACATGGTGCATCACGACTACATCTACATGTGTGCCAAAGAGGATTTCAGCGGAACACACAATTTCGCGAGCAACTATGCCGACCATTTGGCCAACGCCCACCGCTATGCCGAGGCCTTGAATCGAAGGGGAATAAAATAGGGGGGGGGTATAAAAACAAAAATGGCGCTCGCTTCACAGCGACCACCATCCATTCTCAATAGGTATTAGCCTTTTCATTAAGGTAAAAAGATTGTATTCAGGATAACGGGAGCAAAGGTAATGCTTTTTGGTGATATGTGCAAATCTTTTTGAACCTTTCATAAGGGCGATATAAGAAAAAATCAGTAACTTTGCAACTATATATAAGTAATATCAAGGTTTTATGGACATTCAAGAGAATAGCATCGAAAAAAAGCCCAGCATAAGTTTTGTGGAACAGTTGATCGAGGAAGACCTCGCCGAAGGTAAGAACGGAGGCCGCATACAGACGAGGTTTCCTCCGGAACCCAACGGCTATCTTCACATCGGGCATGCCAAGGCCATTTGCATGGACTTTGGGGCAGCCGAGAAGTATAACGGCGTGTGCAACCTTCGATTTGATGATACCAACCCCTCCAAGGAGAACAACGAGTATGTGGAGAATATCCTCCACGACATTGAGTGGTTGGGGTTCAAGTGGAACGAGATCTATTATGCCTCGGACTATTTCTCCAAGCTGTGGGATTTCGCCGTTTGGATGATCAAGAACGGTCATGCCTACGTAGACGAGCAAACCTCGGAGCAGATTGCTGAACAGAAGGGCACACCCACCACGCCGGGCACCCCGAGTCCTTATCGTGACCGTCCGGTGGAGGAAAGTCTGCGCCTGTTCGAGCGGATGAACACCCCGGAGGCTGTGGAAGGCTCTATGGTGTTGCGCGCGAAACTGGACATGGCCAACCCCAACATGCACTTCCGCGACCCGGTGATCTATCGCATCATACACACGCCGCATCACCGCACAGGAACCCAATGGCACTGCTACCCGATGTATGACTTTGCCCACGGACAGAGCGACTACTTCGAAGGTGTGACCCACTCCATCTGTACGCTTGAGTTTGTGCCCCACCGCCCGCTGTATGACAAGCTGGTTGACTATCTGAAAGAGTGCGACGGCACGGCATCGAAGGGCTTGAACGACTTCCGCCCAAGGCAGATCGAGTTCAACAGGCTGAACCTTACATACACGGTGATGTCTAAGCGCAAGCTGCATCAGTTGGTAGACGAGCACTTGGTGAATGGCTGGGACGACCCGCGCATGCCCACCCTGTGCGGCATGAGACGCCGGGGCTACTCGCCGGAGTCTATCCGCAATTTCATCAAGTCGATAGGATATACCAAGTTTGATGCCCTGAACGACATCGCACTGTTGGAGGCTGCCGTGCGCGATGACCTCAACAAGAAGGCCACGCGAGTTTCGGCCGTGCTCGATCCGGTGAGACTTGTCATCACCAACTATCCCGAGGGAGAGAGCGAGGAGATGGAGGCCGAAAACAATCCGGAGCTGGAAAACAGTGGCAGTCACAAGATCACGTTCTCTCGTAACCTGTGGATCGAGCGTGCCGACTTCATGGAAGACGCGCCCAAGAAATTCTTCCGAATGACTCCCGGCAACGAGGTGAGACTCAAAAACGCATATATCGTGAAATGCACCGGATGTACCAAGGATGCTGACGGGCGTATCACGGAGATTCAAGCAGAGTATGACCCGGACAGCAAGAGCGGTATGGCGGGGGCCAACCGCAAGGTGAAAGGAACGCTGCACTGGGTGAGCCAAGAACATTGTGTGAAGGCCGAGGTGCGCGAATACGACCGACTGTTCTTCGTGGAGAATCCCTCTGCCGACGGTCGCGACTTCCACGAGTTGCTCAATCCCGACTCTCTCAAGGTGTTTGACAACTGTTATGTGGAAGCCTATGCCGCACACTGCAAGCCCGACGAATATCTCCAGTTTATCAGAATGGGATATTTCATGGCCGACCCCGATACCAATGATGCCAAGCCCGTGTTCAACAAGACCATCGGACTGAAGGATACTTGGGCAAAGCAAAACAAATAAACTCAGTATTCATCAACGTCAATCTTACAGCATGTCTTGGTTATCAACGTTATTGGAAAACCTGAACTATTATACGGTTTTCATCCTGATGTTCATCGAAGGCTCGGTCATACCCGCTCCCTCGGAACTGATCATACCCCCCGCGGCTTATCGTGCGGCAGCCGGAGAACTGAATGTCTTCATGGTAATACTCGTGGGAACGGCCGGTGCCCTGCTGGGTTCGACGGCCAACTATGTGGCAGCCTATTACCTCGGACGCCCCATCATCTACCGTTTTGCCAACAGCAGACTGGGACATCTCTGTCTGCTCAATCAGGAAAAAATAGAAAAGGCCGAGAAATACTTCTATGATCATGGTGTGATAGCCACCCTCACCGGACGCCTTCTTCCCGGCATCCGACAGATTATCTCCATTCCTGCCGGTCTGGCCAAGATGCATTTTGGCAAGTTTGTCTTCTATACCACGATTGGAGCGGGCATTTGGAACTGTGTGCTGGCAGCGTTGGGATGGTGGCTTCACTCGTTTGTGCCCATGAATCAACTGAATACGAAGATTGAGGAATACAACGGGTATATACAGATTGCCATCATCTTGCTCGTGCTGTTCGTGGCGGTAGTCTTCTTGGCCAAATGGCAATTGGGCAAGCGCAGGAAAACCAAGGATGCGGCCTAAAGGGTTATAGATTTTGCCGGGTGCCCCTGTAAGGCTCGGAATAATGACGCAGGTTCAACGAATTGACTTGATCTTTCATGATGAGATGATTTGTTAATTCGTTGAACTTGCGTCTTTTCGTGCAATAAAATGAGATGTTCTTGCGTTGATATGATAATGAAAATTAAACAACTGCTTCTGATCGTGGGGATGGCATTCGGACTGCTGGCCTCGTGTTCCGACGACGAGAGTTTCTCCAATTCCTCGTCGCACCTGATCACATTCTCTACCGATACGGTAAGGCTTGACACCGTATTCAGCAATGTGCCCTCAGCCATGCGGTCGTTTTGGGTCTATAACCATTCGGGCGATGGGGTCAGGTGCAAGAGCGTCAGGGTGGAGAATGCGGCCAAATCAGGCTTCCGGGTGAATGTGGACGGGGTGTATCTCGGTGAAAACCGGAATTATTCGGTGTCGGATATTGAGCTTCGCGACAAGGACAGCATACGGGTGTTTGTCGAGCTGACGGCACCAAGAAACAATGCTCCGGACCCTCAGCAAACCACGGATAATATCATCTTCACGTTGGAAAGTGGGGTGGAGCAACGGGTAAACCTCAATGCTTTCTCATGGGACGCGGTGGCGATGCGCAATGTCATGATTGACCGTGACTCGACCATCGACGGGCAGGGAAGGCCCGTCATCATCTATGGGGGTATACGCGTGGACACGATGGCGACGCTGACCATTGCTGCCGGTACGACACTGTATTTTCATCAGGACGCGGGCATTGATGTTTATGGCAGGTTGTTGGCGACGGGAACAGTCGACAGCAAGGTGGTGTTGAGAGGAGACCGCATTGACAGGATGTTTGACTATTTGCCTTACGACAGGGTGCCGGGACAGTGGCAGGGACTTCGGTTCTATGGCTCGTCGATGGCAAATGTATTGGAAAACACCGATATTCACAGCACGTATCACGGTATAGTGGTCGATTCGGCCTCGCTGTCTCAGCAAAGGCTCACCCTTGAGAATGTGACGGTGCACAACTGTCAGGGCTACGGACTGATGGCAACACACGCGAGGATCGGTATGCGCAATACACAAATCACGAACACGCTCAATGACTGTGTGTTCTTGGCGGGTGGTATGGCCGAGATCAATAACTGTACTTTCGCACAGTTCTATCCGTTCGATTCCAATCGGGGATATGCCTTCCGCTTTACCGGTGCGCGGCCATTGGAGAGCCTTGCGGTGTATAACACGCTCATCACGGG
>DBQL01000193.1:8297-8841 GCA_002305235.1 Prevotella sp. UBA1395
GACAGTGTGTCGTCGGCCATAGACCGTGGAGACGCGTCGACATCGACGAAGACAGACCATGACGGACGGCCCCGGGATGACCGCCCGGACATCGGAGCTTTTGAGTATATCCGCCCTTAACATGCTTGAACCTTTAACCCTAAACAGATATGGAACATCTTAAACTGGAGATTGATATAGATTTCTGCGCTTTGGAAGAACTGAGTGAGGAAGAACTCGACTTGGTGTATCAGGCTGCCAATGCCACCGAAAACGCGTATGCCAAATACAGCAGGTTCTATGTTGGAGCGGCATTGCGCTTGGCCAACGGGCGTGTTTTCATTGGTGCCAATCAGGAGAACGCGGCGTTTCCGTCGGGGCTTTGCGCCGAGCGGACGGCCGTTTTCGCGGCGCAGGCCAACTGTCCCGACCAACCTGTCACGATGATGGCCATTGCCGCCCGTAACGATGCGGGATTGCTCCCCACGCCCGTTACTCCTTGCGGGGCATGCAGGCAGGTGATCTTGGAGGTGGAAGACAGATATAAAAAACCCATAGAGATTTT
>DBQL01000193.1:8987-9232 GCA_002305235.1 Prevotella sp. UBA1395
TCGGGGATGCGTGAGACATCGATATGTTTTCCTTGATAACTCCGGGTATCGATCATGGTTCCCTGAAGTGTCTCGATGACCACAAAGCCGGCATCGAGCGATGCCGGTTTGACAGGGAGGGTGAGCCGCTTGCCGTCGCAGGGAAGGAGTGAGAGGCTTGTCTGCGGGGCGTTGTCTTGTTGGTGACTTTGCAGGGCCACACTCTCTTGTCCGTATTCATTCATGGCCGTCACGGCGTAATAGCG
>DBQL01000193.1:9255-16932 GCA_002305235.1 Prevotella sp. UBA1395
TAATAAGGTGATCGTCCGGTCCACGACAAACTGTTTTTCTCAATGCGAAGATTCTCCGGCGATGGCGGTAGGTTGCTGTCGGCCCACGTCATGGCCGGAACAAGTGCCGGGTAACGATTGAACTCACGGACAAAATCATAGATTCCCTGCTTGTTGTCGGTGAGGAATTTGCCACGGAAATAGGCTTGCCCCATGCCGTATTGTCGCAAAACCTGAATCTCTCGGGTTACATCGTCCAACTTCCAGTTGCCCTCTTTGGGGTCGAGAAAGTAGATGCCCAGTCCGGGGGCGATGGTTTTGCCATCGCTTTGCTCGGCCCAGTCAATGGCAAAGGGAAAGAATTGGTTGTCACGGAAATACATCATTGGATAGAGCTGGTCCATCAATCCGCTGCGCAACCAGCCTTGGGCATCTTGGCAGACCTTGGTATAGGCATTCCATCCGTGGCTCCAATAGCGTGAGAGGTCGTCGAACTTACCGATCGGCGAGCAACTCATTTTTACCCAAGGCTTGAGCGTTTTCACCCGGTTGGTGATGGCTCGGACGATGGAGGTGATATTGTTTCGTCCTTGATCGCGCGATACCTTGAGCGTCCATGTTTCGGGATAGCGGATATAATCGAGGTGGATGCCGTCAACGTTATAGTTGCGGACAATCTCCTCGCAGATGTCGGCAAGGTAGGAGGCGGTACGTGGATTCTCCGGATTCATATACCCTTCGGGGCCTATGCGCTTGGCTACGCCGGGCAACAGCTTGTTGATGTTTCTCACACCGAGTTTATCCCATTTGCCGATGGGTATTGTCACCACCCACGCATGAAGCTCCATGCCCCGCCTATGGCATTCGTCTATGGCAAAGCGCAGGGCGTCATAGCCCGGCGACCGCCCCGGGAATCCACTGAGACAACCATCCCACGGCTCATATTTTGAGGGGTAGATGACAGTGCCCCGGATGCGTGTTTGCAGCAGAACGGTGTTGATGCCGGCCTGTTGATATAGGTCGAGAAGGGATAGAAGCTCTTTTTTCTGCCGCTCGATACTACCGGTTGACTGCGCGTATGAATGCGGCCAGTCGAGGCCTCCGATGGTGGTGAGCCATACAGCGCGAACTTCTCGCTTGGGCGACGTGAACGATTGCGCCTGCAATGAAAAACAAATGGAAAGAATATAGAATAATAGGGAGATCCGTTTGTGCATGTGATCGATGATTTGTGCACAAAGGTAGTTATATTTTTTCGTTATTTCAAAAAATAGCATTACTTTTGCATACGTGTCACAATGCTTTTGCTTGGCAAGAGCGTATTTGTGAAGACGTATGATCAAGTCTACCAATTTAATAAGGTGAGCCGTTGCGGATGAATGTCTGACGGGTCTGATCTCATCAAGAACAACAATAATTTTTGATTTATGAAAAAGATTTTCATGCTTTTGACTGCGCTGATGCTGACCCTTTCTGCCAGTGCACAGTTTGAGGAAGGAAAGAAGTATGCAGGTGCTTCCTTATCAGGATTTGACCTGAGTTATAACGGAATCAAAGAACTGAGCTTGGGCGTTTCGGGTAAGGCCGGATATTTTGCGGCTGACAATTTGATGCTGCTCGGCGAGGTAGGTTATCAGCATGATGGTAAAGACGCGTCTCATCAGTTTACTGTGGGTGCCGGCGGACGATACTATATCATACAGAATGGTATTTTCTTGGGTGCCAACTGCAAATTTGTTCACGGCAGTGGCGGATATAATGACCTGATGCCCGGCGTCGAGGTGGGGTATGCGTTCTTTGTCAGTCGCACGGTGACCATTGAGCCGTCATTATATTATCAGCAGAGTTTCAAGAAGCACTCCGACTATTCTACCATTGGGCTGAATATCGGATTTGGTATTTATTTGTAATCAGTCATTACCCTTAGCGATAGGTTCAGAATCCTATTTTCACTCTTTTCAATGGAACAATATCCCTCAGCACTATTGGAGAAGGCAGTATCTGAGTTCAGCAAGCTCCCCGGAATAGGGCGTAAGACAGCCTTGCGCCTTGTGCTGCATTTGCTTCGTCAGCCTGTCGAGAATGTGAATGCCTTTGCTGATGCGATGTCGTATGTGCGTTCCAATATCAAGTATTGCAAGATTTGTCACAACATAAGCGATACTGATGTCTGTTCAACTTGTGACGACCCGCAACGTGACTCCTCCACGATTTGCGTGGTAGAGAATGTTCAGGATGTGATGGCGGTGGAGAGTACGCAGCAGTATCATGGTCTGTACCATGTGCTTGGGGGGGTGATCTCTCCGATGGATGGCATCGCGCCGGGCGACTTGGAAATCGACTCGCTTGTCGAGCGAGTGGCCCAAGGCCATGTCAAGGAGGTGATATTTGCCTTGAGCTCGACGATGGAGGGCGACACAACCAATTTTTATCTCTCACGACAATTGAAGCAATATCCGGTGAAACTCTCTCTGATTGCAAGAGGAATAGCCGTTGGAAACGAGTTGGAATATGCCGATGAGGTGACCCTTGGACGGTCAATCCTCAACCGGACACCATTGATTTAAGAAAACGATATGATATCTTCCGTAAGAAAAGCCTTACTTGCCGTATTCACCGTCTCACTTGTGTTGTGCCTGTTGATGATAGGCTTGTATGAGACGGAACTGTTGATTTCCGGCGATATGCAGGGTGATAAGATTGTGGAATATTATGTGGTGGCTTTCATGGAGCTTGTCACGATCTGCAGCATTCCGTTAGCCTTGAGGTTGTTCAAGTTTGGATTTGTCAGGCGTGCGATAGCACAGAACCCTTCCCGGGGGCTTACCCGGTGGGGAATTATCAGACTATTGCTTATCTGTTTGCCCATGATAGCCAACACGTTCCTGTACTATCAGTTCATGAACGTGGCTTTGGGATACATGGCTATCATCGATTTGCTGTGCTTGGTTTTTGTTTATCCGTCAGAAAGCAGGTGTCAGCAGGAATTGGAGATAAAGGTTTGAAGCTCTCGGTCATTATAGTAAGCTATAACGTCAGGTATTACCTTGACCAATGTTTACGCTCCGTCCAACAGGCCGTTCAGGGGTTGGAGGCGGAAGTCATCGTTGTGGACAACGCGTCACAAGATGACAGTGTTCGTTTTCTTTCTGCAGTTTTTCCGTGGGTGACTTTTATCCCGGTGCAAGAAAACCTTGGATTTGCCAAAGCCAACAACATGGCTATCAGGAAGAGCAAGGGCGAGTATGTGCTTTTGTTGAATCCTGATACGCTTGTCGGTGAGGAGGTTTTGAGAGACGCTGTGCAGTTCATGGAAACCCATCCGAGGAGTGGTGGGGTGGGGGTAAGAATGCTTCGCACCGATGGAGAGGATGCCTTGGAATCTCGACGGGGAGTACCCACGCCCATGACCTCATTCTACAAGATGGTCGGTCTATGCGCGCGTTATCCATCTCACAGGTTGTTCGGGAAGTATTATATGGGCTATCTGCCTTGGGATAAACCTTCCCGGATAGAGATTATCAGTGGTGCTTTCTGCATGCTGAGACGCAGGGCTTTAGACGAGATAGGCCTTCTTGACGAGGATTTTTTCATGTATGGCGAAGATATCGATTTGAGTTTTCGATTGCTTCAGGGTGGATGGGAGAATTGGTATTTGCCATTGAAGATACTGCATTATAAGGGTGAGAGCACGCAGAAGACCAATTTCCGCTATGTTCATGTGTTTTACGAGGCTATGTTCATCTTCATTCGTAAACATTATGGGCATCTTAGTTTTTTCCTTTCGTTTCCCATTCGCATTGGTATTTACATGAAGGCTGGTTTGGCTCTTCTGTCTACGATGTGGAAAAAAGTGAAAATCCGTTTGGGTATGCGTAGCTTGAATCGTACCGTACGAAAGCATTATCTTTTCGATGTCGACGAAGACCATAGGGAAGAGTGCCGGCAACTCATGGAAAAGCATGGACTGACTGCCACGTTTGTCGGAGTCGACATCGAATGGGAAAGTTTCTTCCATGATGATTCTGAGGTGTTGACCTATTATGTCTACGATATGGCTAAGTTTTCCTTCAGGGAGATTCTCGAACACCTTTCTGCGTCGCGGGAGTGCGACCGACAAATTGCCATATATAATCCTGCACGTGGTCTGCTCATCACCGATTCCGAAATTTTATATTAGCCTATGGATAACTTACCTCCGATAAAACTCCGTGCCATAGAACCGGAAGACTTAGAGATCCTATATCAGATAGAGAACAATCAGGAATTGTGGAATGTTGGTATTACCAATGTACCATATTCTCGGTTTGCCCTGCATGAATACCTTGCCGGTATCACCGGAGATATCTACACCGATAAGCAGCTCAGGCTCATCATTGAGGATGCAGAGGGCGAGACGGTAGGCATCGTTGATCTTGCCAATTTTGTTCCGCAGCACCGCCGTGCGGAAGTTGGCATCGTGATACAAGAGAGGTATCGTGACCGGGGATTTGCCAAAGCGGCTTTGCTTCATCTCATCAGGTATTCTCATGAGGTGATCCATCTTCATCAAATGTATGCCATTATCGACAGTCAAAACGAAAATTGTCTTCATGTCTTCGAAGAAGTTGGCTTTCAAAATGTTGCGGAGTTGAAGAGCTGGCTGTATGATGGCGTGTGCTATCGGGATGTAACGATCATGCAATTTTTTTTAGAAAATATTTAAGATTTTATTTGGTGGAATAGAATAAAAGCACTACCTTTGCAGCCGTAAAATTCAGACAGGCAGTAAGTCCTATGAATTTGGTGCGTTAGTTCAGCTGGTTAGAATGCCTGCCTGTCACGCAGGAGGTCACGGGTTCGAGTCCCGTACGCACCGCTTTACATATTTATTTACATACAATGGTGCGTTAGTTCAGCTGGTTAGAATGCCTGCCTGTCACGCAGGAGGTCACGGGTTCGAGTCCCGTACGCACCGCAGTTCTTTGCTTTCAATTTGAAAGTATTCTCTCGATAATCTTATTTGTTTTGACTTATATCAAGAAATATAAGTTTCAATCCATACAAGTAATAGTTTCCTTACATGAAATTGATGCAATTAAAATAAAAGTATTAATTTTGTACTCAATAAGTTATAAAGCGTCTTGTGAATTCTAATATTTTAATATTATTTACTTAGTTATGGTAGAAAAGAAAGCAGCAGAAAAGAAAGTAGCCACTAAAGCTACAACAGCCACAAAGGCAAAGACCGTTAAGAAGGCAGCAGCCCAGAAGTCAGAAGTTTTGGTTGACGCAGAGAATGCGGGTTTCCGCGCCGGTGATGTGTATCAGGCCCTGTCTGCAGCAGGTGAGGCTTTGTCAGTAGCACAGCTCGCTTCAGCAACACAGAAGACCGAGACTGAGGTTTTGCTCGGTATTGGTTGGCTTCTGAAAGAAGGTAAGGTAAAAGGTGAAAACGGCAAGGTGGTTCTTGCATAAACCTTATATTGGACATTAGAGAGCTGCAAACTCGATGAGTTTGTAGCTTTTTTTGTATCATCTTCTAAATGATATAAAGACTCGGGGGCTTTTTTTAGTGATACTGATAGGGATACTGAGAATTATTAAAATACGGCTTTTTACGGTAAAATATGGCATTTTAGGAGTTAAAAAAAGCCTAAAAAATGGTGTTTTGCGGTGGTTTGTTGTGTTGTAACAATTTGATTTACAAACACTTAGAATGTTGAGCGGAATACGGGAGTCGAACCCGCCTCACAAGCTTGGGAAGCTCGTGCACTACCGATGTGCTAATTCCGCAGGTAGGCCCTTTGCCCTTCAATAATAAGAAACCTTTGCTTCGATACTCTCCTCCTTTTTCTTATCGTTGAGCCGATACCCGGACTCGAACCGGGGACCCACGCATTACGAATGCGTTGCTCTACCAACTGAGCCATATCGGCGATTTGCGAGTGCAAAGATAAAGTATTTTTTCTGAAACTCCAAATTATATTGAATAAATCATATATGAAAAATGCCATAATCTGTTGCAAGTTTTTTTTTACGAGCGATTTTATTCCATATCATTTGGAGTTCAGATGTTTCACATTGCTTATTTTTTATATTTCGCTATAAGGTTGGCCGCTCTCTCATCGCCTAAAGTCTGTGCTTTTTGCAGGGCTTCTATCCCTTCAGACTTCTTAGAAGCGTCTTTGAGCTCGCACAGGGCTATACCTTTTATAATATAGAGGTCAGAATATTGATCGGTGAGCTGCAAAGCCAAGTTTGTTGTGCGCACGGCGTCTTCCAATTGGTTGAGTTGAAGTTGCAGGCTTGCCATCTCGGCATAGTATGTCGGCTCCGTTCGATTGAGCACAATGGCATGTGCAATGTCGTTAAGGGCTAACTGATATTGTCTTATTTTGGTCTCACATTTGAACTTGGTATAATAGAAATCGTGTGTCGCACGATTGTTCATCAATGAGTCGTAAACAATATAGTCTTTGAACGCCTTACGGTATTCTCCCGCGTTGTCATAGTATCTTCCTCGTGCCAAAACGTATGGCGCAGACACCAAACCCGTTTGTGCGTTGACGGCCATGTCGAGTAGAGCGATAATCTCCTCGTTTGGTGCCTTCAATTGTGTCTTGCATTGTGCGGACTCATAGTATATCTCGCCGTTTTTCCCCATGTCGGTCTTTTGCAATTCGGTGAAAATGTCTAAGGCTTTTTGGTATTCTCCCTTGGCATAGATAATCTGNNGCCATTGCCCTGTCGAGATTCCATGTCGTGAATGTGGTGTCGACACGATAGGCTGCCATGCGGTAAACTGCCATCGCGTAGTCGTAATAAGCCTCATCTTTCTTGGCAGCGCGCTTTACTTCCTGCGAATAAGCATTGTCGGCCAATGACCATTTCATTTGTGCCGCATAGCGTGTGGCCTGAGCCTTGTATCCTTCCGTAGAAGTGGGGAACTTCTCTATAAACTCATTCACGTAGGCATCATATTTCATGCTGTCGGCCTGTTGCCCTGCAATCATGAGCATCAATGTGGCTTGCTGCTCATCATCGGGTAGTGCTGTACGTATGCCTGTGGCCCGCATAGATTTGTCATTGATCGAAAGACCGTTGCGGGTGAATGTCGAGATTAGTCTCGCATCGGTCGAAAACGCCTGTCCTCCATTTTTATGCCGCTGCATAATGCCTACCAGCTGTCCTCGCTCATTGACGATAGGGCATCCGAGATCGGTATTCGACACATCATTGTCGTTGAACAGATAGTAGTTGTTTGTCGTCATAAACTTCTCCGTGCTCTGCGGGGTGAGCTTCTTTGCGGAGGGTTTCTTGATGTCATATTCCATCATATATACCGCTGATTCCGGTGTGTCGGTGACGACAAAGGGCAATGGTGCCGTATTGTTGTCCCTGACGCGGAATAGGCAAATATCGTAAAGCTCAGACATCCCGAGCATGGCATCCACCTCGTGGGCCTTTCCTTTGGCATCCACCACGGTGGCTTTTTGTGCGCCGTCGAAGATATGCCACATGGCAATGGCCTCGCCGTTCTTCCCGGCGAATACACCCCGTGAAGAACCGATGATGTTGCCATCGGCATCAAAGGTGGTGAGCGTGAACACACTCTGCGATGCTTTTTTCACCGGAGCCGGCTGTGCCACGACACCGGTAAACACGAAAAACAGTACAAGAAGAGATATGAAGTAACGAGAAGTATGATTCATTGTG
>DBQL01000193.1:17064-21027 GCA_002305235.1 Prevotella sp. UBA1395
TCACCCTGTCTTCTTCGGCGAGTTCGATCATCTTGCTTACGGTGCCCGAGGGTGTGTCAGTCTTGCTCACTTTATAGTGAACCGACCCTATGGCGGCAATCTGCGGCAGGTGCGTGATGGATATGACCTGCCTGTTGTTGTTGCCCATCTCACGCATGATCTCGGCCATTTTCTCAGCGATCCGACCGCTCACACCGGTGTCTATCTCATCAAAGATGATGGTGGGCAGCTTCACCGCACCACTGATCATCGCCTTGAGCGAGAGCATGATGCGTGCTATCTCGCCTCCCGAAGCTACCTGTGAGATAGGCTGCAACGGCGTGTTGCTGTTGGCATTGAACAAGAACGACACATTGTCTATTCCCGAATGTGAGCAGTCTTTTGACTTGAAGTCGATGGCAAATTTCACATTGGGTATGCCGAGCGGCACCAACCGGCGTTTCATCTCATCTTCCACCTTGACCGCTGCTTTCTTGCGCAGTCGGCTCAGCGTCTCGGCGAACTGCATGCAGTGGCCGTATGCCACCTTCACAGCCTGTCTAAGCTCCTCCAGCCGCTCCGTGCCACCATCGATATTCTGCAGTTCTTCGGCCATCTCGTCACGTTTTCGGATCAGCTCCTCGACGCTGTCCACATGGAATTTACGTTCCAACGAGTAGATCAGGTCCAACCTGTCATTGATAGTTTGAAGCAGCTTCGGGTCGTAGCTCACGTTTTCCGAGCGGTTGTCGAGCTCTTGCCCAATGTCTTTCAACTCGATATAAGCCGACTCCAGCCGCTCGGTCACCTCTTGGATTTCCGGGGTAAGGTCGGCGATTTTTTGCAAGCTGTCAACGCTCTGTCTCACTTGTTCCACAGCCCCCGTGCCATCCTCGTTGAGCCATCGGGCCGCGTTGTAGAGCGCACCCTTGATGTCTTCGGCGTGTGTCAGCGTCTTGAGTTGTTGCTCCAAGTCGTCTTGCTCGCCCTCAACGAGCCTTGCGTTGTCAAGTTCTGCATGCTGGAATCTCAGAAACTCCTCATTGTCTTGGTTACGATGATAGTCGGCCTCAAACCTGTCATAGTCTGCCTGTGCCTGTCGGTAGCCTTGGTAGGCCGTGCGATAGGCCTCCAGTTCCTTTTTGTCGCCGGCGATAATGTCGACCACACTCAGTTGGAAGTCCTCTTTTTGCAGCAGCAGACTCTGGTGTTGGCTATGGATATCGATGAGCTGTTCGCCCAGTTCGCGCATGGCGGTGAGGGGCACCGGCGTGTCGTTGATAAACGCGCGACTCTTGCCGTTCGTGTTGATTTCCCGACGAACGATGCAGTCTGACTCATCAAAATCAATGTTGTTTTCTTGGAAAAACGGCTCCATGTCGTATCGTGAGAGGTCAAAATGTGCCTCGACGATACACCGGTCGCATCCGCTTTTAATCTGTTTGGTGTCGGCCCGTTGCCCCAACAGCAGATGTATGGCGCCCAGAATAATACTTTTTCCGGCTCCCGTCTCACCGGTAATCACCGAGAATCCGGGGTATAAGTTGATGTCAAGCTCATCGATCAGCGTGAAATTCTTGACGTAAAGGTGTTTCAGCATTGAATCTATTGCTTAATTTTCTCCCAAGCGTTGTTTTGGGAAGCATTGATGGAAAAGAGAATGTCATAGACCGTTTCCTTCTCTTTCTGAGTGCCCTTACCTTTGTAGATATTGGCCAGCTCGTCTTTTTTGTAATCGGTCCATATCTGCGGCAGCATGCTTGTGGGTCTTTCCTCGTGGCTTTTCTTCAGTCCGCTTTCCAAGGCTGCCGTCACTTCGGTGCGTCCTCGCTCCGCGTTGTTGGCCATTTCGTCAAGTCCTTTGCGGTAATAGTCGTATTGCAACTGCCTGAACGGCTGCATGGCCGTGTTAAGATAATCGTTGATAATGGCAAACCTGTTGCGGTCTGAGTCGAACGATTTCCATCCGGTGAAGTCCAAGTTTTGCGCGTTGTTAACCAAGTTCATGCATCGTTGCAAGATGTCCTCGCCCCCGTTGGGCGCAAAACTGTCGAGGTTCATACCGATGATCAGATAGGCATAGTAGGCGAAGAGTGCCGTCAGCTGGTTATCCACGTTCTGCTCATTCCACTCCAATTGGTCAAACTGCGCGAACTTGAAGTTGAAATCGTTGTCGGTGATCTGAAACAATGTGGTGGTGTATGAGGCGTTGTACACCGGCCGGTTAGCCTGAATGATAGCCTTGCATGTAAACAATCCGGTGGCTTGGTCATATTTGGTCACCGTGATGTTGAAGCTGCACACAATGCGTTCATTCTTTTGAAATTGCAGATTGGTCCACTGCCTGTCGTTCACAAACTGCTCCAAGGTCTGCTGCAGGTTCTCGAACACACTGCCGTCTGTACCCTGCACCTGATTTCGGTTGATTGTAATCTTGGCATCAAGTTCCTGTGCCTTCCCCCCGACGAAGTGGGCAAGGCAACAGCAAATGATAAGTATCGATCGCAGTGTGGCCATCAGATTTATTTTCGCGTGCTTAGTATTTACTGTTCAGTTTGGCCTCTCGCAGCTGTATGCGTGTGAGAACCTGCTTGGTGTTGTAAGTGAAATTCGACGACAATACCCAGTTGATGAATCCCGGGTCGCGATGCAACACGTCGGCGACAGCCCATCCTTTATATTTGCCGAAGTTGAAAACCTCGTGCAAGCGGGGCTTGCCTTTCTCGTCGAGCAACACCTTTCCGTCACCGTCTCTCATCTCCTGCCATACGATGCGCCCCGCAAAGTCCACGTTATCGCTCATTTTAGAGAACTCTGCCAACGCGTCCATGTCGTTGGGCAACGCCCTTTCGGCGGTTTCGGCGGTAGCGGGGTTGTACATGTCGAGTTCGCCTTGAAGCACCCGATAGGTAGCCTCGGTGTCTTCATCGGCACGATGCGCCGTGAAGTCGTCCTCCATCTTGTGTCCCGTATAAAAGAAGTATGCCGCGGCAAGGTTTCTCGGTTCCATCTTGTGGAAGATGTTTTGGGCATCGATGAGACGGCAGCGCGAGAAGTCGAAATCCACTCCTGCCCGCAGAAATTCCTCGGCAAGCAGGGGGATGTCAAACCTGTTGGAGTTGAATCCGGCAAAGTCACAGCCCGAAAAAGTGTCGTGCAGGGTCTTGGCCACCTGCTTGAACAGCGGTGCGTCTTTCACCATCTCGTCGGTGATGCCGGTGAGTTCCTGCACCGTCGGGGGAATGGGTTTGTCCGGATTCACGAAGAGATTCTTGCGCTCTTCATCCCCGTTGGGCATCACCTTGATATACGAGATCTGAATGATACGGTCTGTTACGAGGTCGAGACCGGTGGTCTCGAGGTCGAAGATCACAAGCGGTTTGTTGAGATTGAGCTTCATGTGCGATCAGTCGTTGAGTAACAGTGGCATGATCAGCATGAGCAAGTCCTCGTTCTCGGGCTGTGTGGCCGGCAGCACGATGCCCGCACGGCTGGGGTCGCCCAACTGAATCCTGACCTCTTCGGTATCTATTGAGTTAAGAATTTCCATGAGGAAGTCACCCCGGAAACCTATCTGCAGTGGCTGTCCGTTATACTCACATACGAGCTGTTCCTTGGCGCTGGTGGCAAAATCGAGGTCTTCCGATGAGATCTCCAAGCTGCCGCTGTCTAATCTGAAGCGCACCAGCTGACTGCTCATGCTTGCGAATGGCAGCACGCGGCGTATGGCACTTTGCAGGGCCTTGCGGTCGATAGACAGTTCGTTGGGGTTGTCCTTGGGGATGGCTGCGTTATAGTTGGGGAACACACCCTCGATGAGTCGGCAGATGAGCACGTTCTCGGTGAATCTGATTTCTGCCGCCTGCTGGTTGAATTTAATCACCACATCGCCCTGCTCCTTGGCCAGTCCGGTCTTCAACAGCGTAGCGGGCTTCTTGGGAAGAATCAGCGAAGCGGGTACCTCGCTCTTCACGTTATAGTTTC
>DBQL01000193.1:21054-24073 GCA_002305235.1 Prevotella sp. UBA1395
ATACCGTTCATCACCGGTCGAATCTCGTTGTTGTCTGTGGCAAACAGCGTGCGATTGATGTTGTCGCTGAGCATGGCGGCATCGATGGTAAACACATGCACGTCGCCCGACAGCGGTTCGCTTTGGGGATATTCCTGAGCGTTCTGCGCGGTGAAGTGATACTGACCGTTCTGGTAGCCCACGCTCACCTCGAAGGTAGAGAGGTTCACCTCGAAGGTCAACGGCTGCTCGGACAACTCCTTCACGGCATCCAAGATGGTGTGGCTCGGTACGGCAAAATCGCCGTCGGCATCGGCACCGTCGATGGGCAGGGAGGTCTGCATGATGTTCTCGCTGTCGGAAGCGGTAATGGTGATTTGTCCGTTGCGCACCTGAAAGAGAAAACTTTCGAGGATAGGCAGCGAATTCTTGTTGTTGATCACCTTGGAAAGAGTCTGCAATCTACTGTTAAGCGCAGTACTGGATAACGTAAATCTCATGAGTATAATATTATTTGTTTTGTTTCATTTATTTACTCACAAAGTTAGTAAAAAAAAGAGTAAAGGCGTGACACAATCTGATATTTTTCTTTTTTTTTGTTTTTTAAGAGGTAAATGTTTGCTTTTTATGGAGAATTTGCTTAATTTCGCATATCGAAAATTTATGCTAATCATTTAAACAATACATCATAATGGCATTGCAAGGTATAGAAGTAGAAGGTATCATCATCAAGGAATATCCGGCTAAAGAGGGCGTTTCCAACCGCACAGGATCAGCTTGGAAGTCACAGGAATTTGTCATTCAGACCAAGGACCAGTATCCGCGGGCATGCCTTTTCCGCGTGTTTGGCGCAGACAAGCTCGAGCAGTTTAATATCCATCAGGGCGACAGCGTCAGGGTTTGGCTTGATATTAATGCGCGTCCTTGGCAGGATCGCTACTTCAATGACATCTCTGCCTTCCGCGTAGAGCATCTCGACGCCAATGCTTCCGCTGCCCCGTCGCAGCCGATGGCAACACCTGCGGGCAACCCGTCACCGGCCGCCGGCATGGCCGACTCTATCACCGGGGCAGCCGACAATACCGACGACCTGCCTTTCTAAGCAGTCGGAACAAACCGGCCGCCATCAGCATCGGGCTATGATTATGAGCCTGTCGTTGATGGCGGTCGTCGTATTTTCAAGGGCAATTGTCCTTGAAAGTTTTCCCCCATGCGTGTCTTCCTCACAGCTTCTCTGCCGACTTCGGTAAGGCTTTTGGCAGCAGGGATTTCCCGATGTTGCCCGGCGGTCTGCCAAGGGTGGCGTGCTATCTGCCCAAGAAGTTACGGTTGACATATCCGAAGAACGCTTCTTTGTACAAGTCGCCGATGGGCAGGAAGGTGTCCGGCCCCATGATAACCCGGTTTTTGTTCACTTCCACGATCTTGTTCAGGTTGATGATGTACGACCGGTGTATGCGCATGAACCGGGCGGGCAGTCGCTCTTCGAGCCGCTTCATGGAGTAGAGCACCACGAAAGGTTTGGCAGGTTTCCCGCCGACCGACTTGCTGTCCGTGTAGATCTTGATATATTCGCTCATGCCTTCGGCGTAGACTATGTCGTCGATGGCAATCTTGATCATCCTCCCGTCACTCTTCACGAAGAGCGTGCCGTCGGCAATGCCCTCGCCCGCAGGCTCTGCCGCCGCGGCATGGCTGTCTTCCGGGCTGCCGCCTGAGCCATCAGGGCCTTGTGGATCGGCCCGGTGGTCGGCCGAAGGGGTCGAAGACAGCGGGCGAAGTCTTGCCCGCAGCTTGTTGGCTGCTCTCCGAAACTCATCAAGCCCGAACGGTTTGAGCAGGTAATCCACGGCATCTACCTTGTAGCCCTCGATGGCATACTCGGCGTATGCCGTCGTAAAGACGACCAATGGCGGCGCATATAGGCTCTTGACAAAGTCCATGCCGTTGAGGTCGGGCATGTTGATGTCGCAGAAGATGGCATCTACCATCTCTTGGTCCAATATCCGCTTGGCCTCTATTGCGCTTTGGCATTGCCCCACAAGCCGCAGGAACGGTATCTTCCCGATATAGGCGGCCAACTGCTGCAAGGCCAAGGGCTCATCGTCGATGGCCACGCATCTGATCATTTCGTCATTCATATTGATTGTTCTAAGGGTATTGTCGTGGATGCTCTCCCGGGTGTCTCGCGGTTGGTGTGAAAGGCTGTTGCCGGCGCATGCGGTGTGGCCGGTGTGAGGATGCCGGCCCTCCTCGCCGGCAGATTCCATCGCCTTTGCCCGCCTCACGACTTGCCGGCCGGGCGCAACGGGATGCGGAGGCTCACCTCGTAGGTCGTGTCGCCATCGTGAAGGGCGAGAGAATATGTCTTGCCATAGATCAGGTCGAGGCGTTGCCTGATATTTTTCAGGCCCAGTCCGCCTTCCGACGGCACCCGGTCCTTACCGTTCTCGGATGCTTTCTTGCTGTTGACGCACCTGAATATCAAACTTCCTTCCTCGGCATCCATGACCACATGAATGAAACTCTCGTGCTCATAGCTCACCCCGTGCTTGAACGCGTTCTCCAAGAAAGTGATGAGCAGCAGGGGTGGAATCAACCCGTCAGAGAGGTTCTCGGGGATGTCGAGGTCTACGGTCACCTTGTCGGTATAGCGCAGTTTCATCAGCCTTACATAGTTGTGCAGGAATTCGACCTCCTTCTGCATGGCTATCAGGCTCTTGTCTCCTTCGTATAGTATGTACCGCATCATTCTCGAAAGCTCCACGATGGTGGTCTTGGCCTTTGCCGGATTGATGTCTACCAAAGCATGAATATTGTTGAGCGTGTTCATGAAGAAGTGCGGGTTGATCTGGTATTTCAGGTATTCCAGCTGGTGCTGCAGGTTTTGGTTCTCCAGTTTCTGCATGTCCTGCTGGTCTTGCTCGTTCTTGAAATAGAGTTTCACACCGACGTTCAGGCCCAGCAGTCCCACCAGTATCAGCACGCCCACGAGGTCTGCCTGTCCGATGATGAATGGCGGCATGCGGTCGTCGGCGCG
>DBQL01000193.1:24091-27354 GCA_002305235.1 Prevotella sp. UBA1395
AATGGCGGTCGCCCCATGTCGCCGTGAGGGCTTGCCCCCGGTGTGTGCGTGGCGGCCGAGGGCATCGGCCGTTGTCGCGGGGCGGGCCTGTTCATACACTCGAAGGTAATGAATATGGCAACGAGACAAGCCGCCGATACAAGGTAGAGCAGCCGTCGGCGCCGGTAGATGAGCAGTGGGGCGAGAATGAAATTATGGACAAGAAATATTGCGAGATATACCGCGAAGATGGTCCAGATGTGGAACACCTCGTGCCATCTGAACGTCAGGTCACGGTCGGTTGTGCTGCGAAAGTAGAGGCTCGCAGCCGGCGCGAGGAACAAGAGGAGCCACAAGGCCATGTAGATCAGGTTTTCCTTGCCGATGTGTAGCGTTTTTGCCATAAGCCGTGTTTGTATGATAACGTGCGGAATCAAGGGTTTATTATAGTCTTGCCGGTATTTTCTGCCATGTCGTCAGCCTTTTGCCGGCATGGTCGTGACGATGGCGGCAAGCGGCCATGACCTCATGCGTCTTTGACGATCATGACGGGTCATGGCCGGAGGTGTGATGTGATGCCATCGCGTTGTCGATGGGGTGGAGGGCTGCTTAGCGGCCTCCGGGTCTGCCACCCATGCCGCCCCCCATGCCGGCGGCAGCCGACCCGATGGTCGAATAGGGTGCCGACAGTGACGAGATGGTGCCCACGGTGCTGCCGTCTACATTCACGGTATAGCTGTTTCCCTTGCTCAGCCCGGGAGCGGTAAAGAGGAAACTCACCGTGCCGCCGTAGCTCCGCCCCATCATGTATGTGGCTACCGATGTGTCGCCACTGTCGATGGTGATGGTCGAACCGTTGCTTACCGAGCCACCGTAGACGATGGCGGGCTGCGTCGATGATGATGACGGATAGCTTTCGCCACCGCCCACGGCCATGAGCGTGCCGCCCGTGATGTAGACTTGGTATCCCTCGGCGGCGTCGATGCCACACTCGGGCTGTGTCGATCCGTAGGCGTAGATGGTCCCGCCCTTGATATACAGGTTGCGGTTGGAGTCTATGCCGTCGTTGTTCACCGAGAACGCGTAGACATATCCGCCGCCGATGGTGAGGTCGTAGGCCGAGTTGAGCGCGTCGTCGTAGGCATAGACCTCTGTCGAGCCACCCGCGATGGTCATTGTACCCTTGGCTTCCATGCCCTCCGCGCCCTCGCCGCCGGTGGCTTTGACCATGATGATGCCGCCGTTGACCTGCAGGTTTCCGTCGGCCTTGATGCCCTTGGGCTTGCTGTCGAGACTTGAGGAGTAGGTATAGGTCTTGCCTGTGGTGACAGCCTTTACCACGCCGTCGTCGATGATGATGGCCTGATCGCCGCTGATACCCTTGCCCCCCGCACCGGTGCTCTTGACCAAGAGCTGTCCGCCCTTGATGGTGATGGTGGAGTCGGCCTTCACTCCTGCCGCGCCCGACACGTCCTTCTCGTCTTGGTCATAGACCGCCGCGCCGGTGGTGACGGCGGTCACCCGTCCGCCACTCTGGGTGTAATGGCCGTCGGTAGAGAGTGCCTTGGCTGCCGCCCCCGACACTTCCACGTTCACCACACCGCCCCTGATGTCGATGCCATCGTTGCTCTTGATGCCGTTGCCCGTCGTCGCGGTGACGGCAATATTGGTGTTGGGACGTATGAGGATATAGTCATCGCTCGCGATGCCCGCCTTGGCCTTGGCCTGAACCGTAAGTTTTCCCTTGCCCGAGAAGAGCAGTTGCCCCTCGCTGAAGAGCGTACCTTTTTGGTCTTCGGTGCTCGAGGCGAAGGAGCCACCATCGCTCAGGCGGTTGGTGGTGCCTTGCTCGGCCACGATATATACCCGCTTGCCGGTCTGGATGTTGATGGCCGGCCCGTCGCTGTTGTGGATGTTCACGCCCGCGAGGGTCAGCCGGAACTTCTTATCGTCGGTGCCCGTTGCCATTTTGAATGTACCCTCGTCGGTCGTTCCGCTGAGCACATAGTTCACTCCGGCCGCGGTCGAGGTCACGGTCACGTCTGCTCCGTCGATGTCTACGCTCACGCCCGGCACGGTACCGTTGCTCTCGGCCGACGAACCGTTGTAGGTGATGTATATCGTGCTGCTCGAGGAGTAGTTTTCCACATAGTCGTCATCGTTTGAGGGCACTGTCTCGGTCTCGGCAAGGGCCGCGGTGTCAGTGGCGATGTCAAGGTTGGCGAGGTCGCTGTTGGTGGTCGTTGTACTGCCGCCGGTGCCCGATGACGAGGGCAAGGCACTGCTTTCCGATGTGTAGCCGGTGTCGTCGTCGGGCAGTTCGAATCCCGACGAGCAGGCTGCGCATAGCAGTATGGCAGCCGCCATGAATAAGTGTTGTTTCGTCTTCATATCCTTCGTGTCAAATTGGTGTTATTATTGTTGATAACGCAAATATAGTTCGCGCAGACTGAACACGCAAATTTAATCAGCGAAGTGCCCGATTGTTTCAACCAACAGCCTGTCGGCGTGTCCTCGCCGGGCATTGTCGGGAGCGTTCAAGCCGATGGCGGGGTGCTGCCGACCGCTTGTTTCGGACAAGACGGCACCGAGGTGAAAAGAGTGTTGGGTATGATTTTGTAAATCGTTGATATTCAACGAAATAACAGTTACGTAAAAGAGGGTTTGCGATTACTATCTAATCGCGCTTCGATTAGATAGTAAACGCGCTTCGATTAGATAGTAATCGCGAGACGATGAGATAGCTTTCGCGAAGGGTTGTGATGCCGATGCCAAAACAACTGTTTTCGCATGGCAAAACCGATGGGTTTTACCGGCGTATGGAGCGGGCGCCCCTACTTCCGGTTGTCGCTCTCCTTGATGAATCCGTGACGATAGGCATAGAGCAGTTCTTCCAAGTCGTCGATCTGGCTTTGCAGCTCTCGGCCGATGTCGGTATCGGCCACAAGCATGCGGTTGGACGACATCTCCACGATCTGAATGGTCGACTTGATGTCTGTTCCCTTCTCTATGGCGTCTCTCGTGCTGGTGAACGGCTCGTGCTGTACCAGTTGGAATCCGCGGCTGTGATAGACCAATGTGTATCCGGCGATACCCGTTTCCTTGTGGTAGGCCTGTGAGAATCCGCCATCGATGACCATCAGTTTGCCGTTGGCCTTGATGGGGTTCTCGCCCTCAACCACATGCACGGGCACGTGTCCGTTGATGATGTGCCGGGTGGCACCGGTCACCTTGAACGAGTCCAAGATGTAATCGCACACCTCTTCGTTGTCCCTGAACTTGAA
>DBQL01000193.1:27472-28590 GCA_002305235.1 Prevotella sp. UBA1395
CCGATCTCTTCCATCAGGCAGATGCCCGAGCATTGGAAACCGGGGTAGACCTCGACCTCCTTGAGCTTGCCCTCGTCGTTGAGTGGCACCGAGCCGTGGAAGAGCAGGTTGTTGTTGTAGATGCCGTACATACAGCCGTGGGCCAGCAGCAGCTTCATGTGTTTCTGCAGTTTCTCGCTCACCGAGAAGCTGTGTCGCAGTTTCTTGATGAGGTCTTGCTCCTCGGGCGTGAGCTTGTTGGGATGCCGGGGGTCGATGGTGGGGAAACTGCAGCTGGTGAGTGCGTATTCCTTGCCGTTGAGGGTGATGGTGCCTTTGTTGTAATCGACATACTTAAGCAGCTCCCGGTCTTGCATGCCCCATTCGGGATGCGCCTCGAAGAGATTGGCCTCGAGCTTGAAGCTCAGTACCGAGATGGCCTTGTGCATCTGCGCGGTGAGGCGTATGGTCTTCTCGTCGATATGCGTGTCGGCGTTCGAGATCTTGGGCATGAACTCGGTGCAGGGGTCTTGGTCGTAATGCTCCATTGCGAAGGTGGCCAGCGGCACGAGGTTGATGCCATAGCCGTCTTCGAGCGTGACGAGGTTGGCATAGCGCAGGGAGAGCCTGATGACGCTGCAGATGCACGAGTCATTGCCCGCTGCCGCACCCATCCACAGGATGTCGTGGTTGCCCCACGTGATGTCCCAATGCTTGTATTGGCTCATCATGTCGAGAATCTTATGTGCCCCGGGACCGCGGTCGAAAATATCGCCGAGCATGTGCAGGTGGTCTATGGCGAGCCGCTGTATGACATTGGCGATGGCGATGATGAAGTAGTCGGCACGGCCGGTGGTGATGATGGTGTCTATGATGCCATTGATATATGCGGCCTTGTTGATGTCTTCGGTGCGCTCGTCGAGCAGCTCCTGTATGATGTAAGAGAAGTCGGCGGGCAGGGCCTTGCGCACTTTGGAGCGGGTATATTTGCTCGACACGTCGCGACAGACGGCCACCAGCCGGTGTATGGTGATGTGATACCAGTCGTTGATGTCTTTCTCGGACTCTTTGACCAGCTCTAATTTCTGCTCGGGATAATAGATGAGCGTGCACAGTTCGCGCTTCTCGCTCTCGCGCAG
>DBQL01000193.1:28684-39133 GCA_002305235.1 Prevotella sp. UBA1395
ATGATCTCGGTGCTTGCCTCGGCCACCGTAGGAAATGTCTGGGCGAGCAGCTGAAGGTATCGTTTGTCTTTCTCGATGTTATACTTGTTTTTCATACGCTGTAAGATTTTATCGGGGTGAAGTGGGGTAATACTTTGAAAGGGGGTGAGGGGCTACGCCCACGTGTTGAACTTGGTGATGGCTTGGGCAAGCTCTCGTGCGGCGCGGTCGTCTTTGACCGGGAAGGGCATGAATCCCTCAGACAGTCGCATGACATCGCCGAGCACGGCCATGAGGCGGCCGGCAAAGTCGGAAAGCCCCATCTCGGCCGCGATTTCCCGCAGGCGGTCTTCGTCCATGTCTTTGAATCGCAGGGTGACGTAGATGTCAGCGAGATGACGCAGGGGTACGGCGTGTCGTGACACCTCATGCCTGAGGTTGAGCATCTGCACGCACAGCATGCGCTCGTTGGTCTCAGAAGCCTTGAGGTTCTCGTCGAGTTTAGACAGCGTCGACGGCTGATGATAGCATAGCTCGTGTCCTTGCAGCTCGCCCTCGGGATAGGGGCGGGTGCCGGGAAAACGGTCTATTTGCTCTATAACGATGTGGGGGGCGGCAAATTGTATTCGTTCCAAACCTTTTTTCAAAATATCCTCTATCTTCTCGTCAAAGGCGTAGATCATGACTCTTCGCCATTGTATGGGGGTGAGAAGGGCGAGGTTGGCCTTCATGGCTTGGCAGTGCTTGTGGTCGAAGAGCACGTCCTTGTCGACACCCAACTCCAGCAAGTTTCCGATGGCTTGGCGCGAATGGTCGTCGAGCAGCAGTCGGGCGTTGGTGTCGAGCACCTTTTCATAGAGCGCGAGCATGGCCGCACTCATTTGCCCGAAGGTAATAAGATTGGTGAGAATGGGGTTCTTGATGAGCACAGACCTGCTGTTCCAGTCCAGCCGTGCGAACAGGTCACTCTCCAGTTTGCTGCATACGTGTACGGCCGAGGCTTTCCGTATGGCCTCGCGCTGATAGCTGTATTGCATCGACGAGCGGTGTTTTCGGATGACCCACGGTTGCAGTCCGCCCATCGGTGAATACACGGTGGGGATGTGGAGCCGGTGGGCTTTGGAGAGCAGGCGGATGGACGCGATGTTCCAACAGCCGAAGATATGGATGAGGTGATAGCTCTTGAGGGCATCGTTGTCTATGCCGTGCCATGTCGTTTTCAGGTCGACATGCGCCTCGCCGTTCATGGCATGCACCAGTCGCGTGGTGAGTTCATGGTTGGTATTCTGCCCGTCGACAGTGGCAGAGATGAACATCAATATTCGGAGTGGGTCCATATTGTCAGAGCTTATGTGTCGTAAAATCGCTTTGATCGGACAGGCGGTAACGGATGATATACCACAGTCGGTGCCACACCACGGTATGCTCATAAACGAAGGCTGCCAATGGCGAGAGGTCTTCGCCGAAGTCGTGTAAGGCCTTACGGCACAGCAGCGTCCTGAAGACGATGGTGATGATGAGCGCCAATGATGCCGCGGCGAGCAGCACCCAGCGTTGCGTGATGCCTGCATACACCCCGGCGGCGATGATCAGGCACGTGTTAAGGTGGAGGAACGACTGGTCGAGGTTGAACCACAGGCGGTGGGCCTTGCTCCGCCGAAGATATTTTCGCGACTCGAGATAATAGACATGTCGGTTGAGCCAGCTCTTCTTGGTGGGTGCATCCTCGACCATCCATGCTCCGTCGGAGGCTTCGAGGGCGGTGGAGAGCTTACGGGCATGCTTGTTGACAAGGAAGTCGTACTCGCCCCGCATGAGGTTGAGGTTGCCAAGATAGCCGTCGCCACCCATGAATTCGCTCTTGCGAAACATCAGATTGTTGCTGTTGTCGCGATAGGCTGTGTGCTTGGCGGTTTCGCGCATGAGATAAAACGAGGTGTGCATGCGCTCGAAACGGCGGTAAGAAGAGGTGTCGTCGGCGTAGCGTCCGTAGCCGATGACCATGTTTCTTTCGTCTGAACAGTGGCGTGCCATGAGCTTGAGCCACTGGTCGGAAGCGGGGCGGCACGTGGTTTCGGTGAGCACTACCCACTCGGTTTGTGCCGCCTTGATGCCAAGAGTGATGGCGAGTTTCTTGCGGCTGATATAGCGCGACGACTTGGGAATGTAGGTCACATAAAGAGCTGTGGAGGCCGATGCCATCGGGGTGAGCACGGTTTCCCTGATGTGTCCGATGACAGCCTCGGCATCATGGTCGCCCTGTTCGATGACGACAATCACCTGAAATCCGGCGGGATAATCCTGCCGGAGAAGGTGTGGCAAATTATTTCTCAAGCCCTCGATATCGTCCATCGGGGTCAGTACGACCGATAACGGCGGGAGATCGGTGAGCGTGGGTTCTTGATGATGGGAGTGGTTGGCGTCTTTTTTGCTGAAACGAAAAAAAGGATTGAGCATCGGGGTGACAATGCTCAGTAGGATAAGCGCTAAGCTCGTGATAATAGTGAAGTTGTCAAATATTATCGGGTTCATTTCGATTGACATTCGCAGACGGATAGATCTTCCGTGGTATAGCCCTTGGGAAGTGCTCTGCAATTGTATATACTGGCCATCACCTCGCCGTAAGCGCCTGCCGAGCGAATGGCGATGAGGTCGCCGCGACGTACGCCGTTGAGCCTGAAGTCTTTGGCAAAGACATCGCTCGACTCACAGATTGGTCCGACAACATCATAGGTTTCCTCGGCCATGTCGCTGCTGATATTCTCGATTTTGTGATAGGCTTGGTACAGGGCGGGGCGGATGAGGTCGGTCATGCCGGCATCGAGGATGGCAAATTGCTTGACGGTGCCTTGCTTGACATAGAGCACCCGACTGATGAGCGATCCCATTTGGCCCACGATGGCACGACCCAACTCAAAGTGAAGGCGCTGGCCTTGGCGAAGCCTCAGCCCTTGGGCGTAGGTGGCAAAGAATGCCTTGAAGTTTGGAATGGGATTGCCATTGGGGTCTTCGTAGTCGATGCCGAGACCTCCGCCAACGTTGATTTCCTTGACCGTGATGCCTTGTTGCTCCAGTTGATCTTGCAGGGTATTGATGCGCCGGCAAAGGGTTTCAAAGCTCGTCATGTCGAGAATCTGACTTCCGATGTGGAAGTGCAGGCCCAAGAAGCATATGTTCTTCATCGTGGCAGCCTTGGCGATGGCCTTTTCCATGTCTTCCATCGCGATGCCAAACTTGTTCTCCGCGAGTCCCGTTGTGATGTTGGCATGGGTATGCGCGTCGACGTCGGGATTGATGCGGAAGCACACATTGGCTGTCTTGCCCTTGCCCTGAGCGATCTCATTGATGACCTCCAGCTCTGCCATGCTCTCCACATTGAAGCAGAAAATGCCCGCGTCAAGGGCGAGATTGATTTCCCAATCGCTCTTACCCACACCGGCGTAGACAATCTTTTCGGCCGGGAATCCGGCATCGAGACAGGCCTGAATCTCGCCTCCGCTCACGCAGTCGGCACCTAACCCGGCTTGAGAGACAAGGCTCAATACCTTGGGATTGACATTGGCCTTGACGGCGTAATGAACCACGAAGTTCTCATATTTGCCCGACTCCCGCAAGACATCGTCAAGGGTGTCTTGCAGGATCTGGGTGTCATAATAATAGAACGGTGTGCGAATCTTCTGAAATTGATCTACTGAAAAACAACCTTTCATCACAGTAACTTATCGATGTTTTATTTTTTATTGAACAACGTGTCGCTCAAACTCTGCAGCGCCCGCTTCTTGTCGGATTCCTTGATGAGAAACGAGATGTTGTAATTGCTGCCGCCGTAGCTGATCATCCGCACCGGAATATCTTTCATTGCTGTGGTTGCCCATGTCTCAAATCCAAGGTTGCTCCAGTCGAGATCGCCCACAACACAGATGATACACATGTCGGAATCGACCGTGACAGTGCCATATTTTTTCAGTTCGTCGACAATCTTGTTCAAGTGAGTGGCATTGTCGATGCTCATCGATACGCCCACCTCTGAGGTGGCAATCATGTCGATGGGGGTCTGATAGCTTTCGAAGATCTCAAAGATTTTTCTCAGGAAGCCGGTGGCCAAGAGCATGCGCGACGACTTGATTTTGATGGCTGTGATGTTGTCTTTGGCGGCAATGGCCTTGATCTTGCCCCTTACCAGTACGTTATCGATGATGGTGCCGTCGGCCTTGGGTTCCATGGTGTTCTTCAATCGCACAGGGATGCCGGCATATTTGGCGGGCTGAACACAGGTGGGATGAAGGATCTTTGCACCGAAGTAGGCNNTTGTGCATGCCGTCGATATCTGTCCAAATCTGGATTTCCTCGGCGGGGAGCGCGGCACCGATGAGCGACGCGGTGTAGTCGGAACCTCCACGCTGAAGGTTGTCTATCTCACCGTAGGCATTGCGGCAGATAAACCCTTGTGTGATATAGATCTGATAGCCTTGGTTCTCATCCATCACGGCACGCAATTTCTCGCGGATATACTGCATGTCGGGCTCGGCATTCTTGTCTGTGCGCATGAATTCGAGCGCGTCGAGAAGCGTAGCCTTGATGCCCGTCTCCTTCAAATAATTGATAACCATATTGGTAGAGATCACCTCGCCTTGCGCAACGATGGTCTTTTCCTCAAAACTCGTGAAGATGTCTTTGGTGAAAGTACGCAGGAAGTTGAACTTCTCGGTCAAAAAATCAGACGTCTTCTTGCGGTATTCCTCGGTGGAATACAGCTCCGGAATGTGTTTCTGATACTTCTTTTCCAGATTGTTGATGACTTCGTTGGCGCCCTCCGGATTTTTCTTATAGAGGTAATCGCAAATTTCAACGAGTGAATTGGTTGTGCCACTCATGGCCGAGAGCACTACAAAAGTTGGTTCGCCGGATTCTGTAATCAGTGAGGCGACGCTCTTCATGCGTTCTGGGCTTCCTACGGAAGTTCCTCCAAATTTAAGTACCTTCATTCTATTACTCTTTATTTAATCTGATTTTCTTGATGAATTATTACCGTCTTGATTGTTCGCATCGATGTTGTTCCTACTCTTCTTCCTCCGAGAGATCGAGCTTGTTATACTCGTTTGTCACATCAGAGATGGTCGCGTCCTTGCACTGATATACGATGCCGGGAAAGCGGTCGAGCATGGGAATGTTGTGGGTAGACATCACCACGGCTGTGCCCTGAAGTGTAATATCTTTGAGCAGGCGCACGATATTTGTCGCGGTCTCGGGGTCGAGGTTGCCCGTTGGCTCATCGGCAATCACTATTTTGGGATGATTGAGCAGTGAGCGGGCTATGGCAATGCGTTGCTGCTCGCCGCCCGACAGCTCGTGGGGCATACTGTCTTTTTTGTCGGTCATACCCACGGCGTTGAGCACTTCGTCTATGCGCTGTTCGATTTCAGCCTTGTCTTTCCATCCGGTGGCTTTCAGGACAAACTTGAGATTCTTATAGACCGAACGGTCGTGAAGCAGTTGGAAGTCTTGGAAGATGATGCCCATCTCCTTCCTGAAGGCCGGAATCTCCCTGCGTCGGAGCGATTTCAGGTCGCGCCCCAACACTTCGGCTTTCTCCGTTTCGTCTTCCACGAGGTCGAGTTCGCAATACATCGTCTTCAGCAACGAGCTTTTGCCCGACCCCACTTTGCCTATGATATAGATAAACTCGCCTTCGTCTACTTGGAAGTTCACGTCCTTGAGGATGAGCTTATCTTGTTGGTATATGTTAACTTTTTGATATTCTATCAGCATGCTCTCAGCTTTTTCAAGTCAGTATTTGGGTTATGAGGTCATTTCATCGTGCCCTTGGCCTTGGCAATGCGGCGTGCCTTGTCCCAGTCGGGATCATGGCGTTTGGCCAGTTCGTGGGCCACATCCTCGATGCGCAAGCCTTTGCCCGTGAGCAGAACAATGAGGTGATAGATCAGGTCGGAGCTTTCATAGATAAACTTTTCGGTATCTCCGTTGGTGGCTTCGATTATGGTTTCCACCGCCTCTTCGCCCACTTTCTGCGCCATTTTGTTCACGCCTTTCTTGAAAAGGCTGGTCGTATAGCTTCCTTCCGGCATCTCTTCATGCCGCTTGTCAATGAAATCCTGCAGCTCGGAAAGGAACAAGATGGGGTTCAGCTCATTCTCCTCACCCCAGCAGGTGCCCGTTCCCTTGTGACAGGTCGGCCCGTCAGGATGCACGAGAACGAGCAGAGTGTCGTTGTCGCAGTCTGCCTTGATGCTCACAAGATGCAAGAAGTTGCCCGAGGTCTCGCCCTTGGTCCACAGGCAATTCCTGCTGCGACTCCAAAAAGTGACCTTCTTTGTCTCGACGGTCTTGTTGTAAGCTTCCTCATTCATGAAGCCCAGCATGAGCACATTCTTGGTCACGGCGTCTTGGACAATGGCCGGAACCAGTCCGTTCATCTTGTCAAAATCTATCTTCATGTCGTATATTCTTTCAATTGTTTGGATGTATCGGCCGCAGGGGCATGTCACCGACAGGCAGTGCTGTCATCGTTTCATCTCACCCTAATGCCTTCTTTCTTGAGATAACTCTTCAGTTCGGGGATGGCGATCTCGCCGAAATGGAAAACGCTGGCGGCCAGTGCGGCATCGGCCTTGCCCACCAAAAAAGCGTCTCTGAAATGCTCTTTGGCTCCCGCCCCGCCACTGGCGATGATCGGAATAGACACCCGTGAGGCAATCTCCGCCAAGGCTTCATTGGCAAAACCCTGTTTCACGCCGTCGTGGTCCATACTGGTAAACAGTATCTCGCCGGCCCCTCGGTCGGCCACTTCCATCGCCCAGTCGAACAATCCAAGCTCTGTGCGCTCTCGTCCGCCTTTCACATAGCAGTGCCATCCGTCGTCATCTAATCGGGCATCGATGGCACACACACATACCTGCGACCCGAATTTCCCGGCAATCTCATCGATGAGCTTGGGATTACGGATGGCCGAGGAGTTCACGCTCACCTTGTCTGCGCCGGCGTAGAGCAGTCGTTCCACGTCTTCCAAGGCGTTGATGCCGCCGCCTACGGTAAACGGAATGTTGATTTCACGGGCCACGCGCGACACCATTTCGGTAAATGTCTTGCGCCCTTCAAAGCTCGCCGTGATGTCGAGAAACACCAGTTCGTCTGCCCCGGCCTCGCTGTATGCGCGGCCTAATTCCACCGGATCGCCTGCGGTACGCAGGTTTACGAAGTTGGTTCCCTTCACCGTCTCACCGTTTTTCACGTCGAGACAGGGTATGATTCGTTTGGCCAGTCCGTTGCAACTCATAGTCCGAGGTCTTTGAGATTGATCTTGCCCTCATACCATGCCTTGCCAAACACGGTGGCCGGGATGCCCGCTTCTTGGAGCATGAGCATGTCTTGGCTGCTGCTCACGCCTCCACTGGCAATGAGGTGCAGGGTGGGATAGCGGTCCATGATCTGCCGATACAGGTCGATGGCCGGTCCGGCGAGGGTGCCATCCTTGGATATATCGGTGCAGAGCACGTTTTTCACGCCGGCCTCTACATATTTGGCGAGGAACGGAAGCAGGTCTTCTGCCGAGTCCTCCTTCCATCCGTTGATGCTGATTTTGCCGTTGCGCACGTCGGCCCCGAGTATCATTCGGTTGGTGCCGTAACGCTCAATCCATTGCAAGAACAGCTCCGGATGGGTCACGGCGATGCTTCCTGCCGTTACCATCTCTGCTCCGGCGTCAAACGCCTTCTCTATATCTTCCTCGGTTTTGATGCCTCCGCCGAAGTCCACCCGCAAGCGGGTAGAGGTCGTGATGGCCTTCAGCACCTTGTCGTTGACGATATGTTTCGACTTCGCTCCATCGAGGTCTACCACATGCAAGCGCTCAAAGCCCAGTTGCTCAAACTCGCGTGCCTGAGCCACGGGGTCTTCGTTGTAGACCTTTTTCAGAGAATAGTCACCTTTGGTGAGGCGCACACATTTCCCGTCGATGATGTCGATGGCCGGAATCAGTTCTATTTTCATTCGCATACGCTTATTTCATGTTCAGGAAATTAGACAGGATTTTCTCTCCCACCTTACCGCTTTTCTCCGGGTGAAACTGTGTTGCCCAAAAGTTGTCTCTGTGCAAAGCGGCTGAGTAGGGCTGCACATAGTCTGCCCGTGCGATGGTAAACTCGCATGTGGGTACATAGAAGCTATGAACGAAATACACATAGTCGCGCTCGTCTATCCCCTCGAATAGCGGTGTGGAGAGGTCGTAGAGCGCGTTCCATCCCATTGCCGGCACCTTCTCGTCGGTGCTCTCGGGCCTGAAGAGTTTCACCTCGGCGGGGAACACGCCGATGCAATCCACGTCGCCTTCCTCCGAGTGTCGGCACATCAGTTGCTGTCCCACGCAGATGCCCAGCACCGGCTGGCGCAGGTCTCTGATGAGTTCATCGAGATGGTGCTCACGCAGATAGTCCATCGTCGTCTTGGCATTGCCCTGCCCGGGAAACAGTACCCGGTCGGCCTTTTGGAGCTTTTCCGCCTCGTCGGTAATCTCCGGCTCAATGCCGATGCGCCTCAACGCGTTGACCACCGAGAAGATATTTCCGGCATTGTATTTGACAATCGCTACATCCATGCGGCCTAACTGAAGATGATCGTTTTATTATTATATGTAAGGATCTTGCGCGAGATATGCTTGGTGACGGCTCTCGAGAGCACGATCTTCTCCAAGTCGCGACCTTTGGTGACCAATGATTCGGGCGTGTCTTTGTGCGACACACGCATCACGTCCTGCTCGATGATGGGTCCGGCGTCAAGTTCTGCCGTCACGTAATGGCTCGTGGCGCCGATGATTTTCACCCCGCGCTCCCATGCCTGATGATAGGGCCGTGCCCCGACGAATGCCGGAAGGAACGAGTGGTGTATGTTGATGATGTGGTGAGGATAGGCCTTGATCATGTCGTCGCTGATGATTTGCATGTACCTCGCGAGCACGATGAAGGTGATTTTCTCTTTTTTCAGCAGTTCCATCTCGGCAGCTTCCACCTCGGCCTTGTTGCTGTGGTCTTTCTTGATGGACCACACATAATAAGGAATGTCAAACTGCTCGGCCACATATCTCAGGTCTTCGTGGTTGCTGATGATGCAGGGAATGTCCACATTCCATTCTCCGGCCTTGTATCGGGCGAGCAGATCGTAGAGGCAATGGCTCATCTTGCTCACGAAGATGGCCATGCGAGGCCGCTCGTCATTATAGTAAAGGTTGAACGTCATTTGGTATCTCTGCGCATAAAGCGTTTCGATATAGTCTCTGATCTTGTCGCGCGGAATCAAGAATTTGGAGAGTTCCCATTCAATTCGCATGAAGAACATGCCGTCCTCGCGGTCTACATATTGGTCGAGATAAACGATGTTACCCTTGTTGTCTGTAATAAACTTGGTGACTTCAGAAATAATACCCGGCTTGTCTTGGCAATGTAAAAGCATTACTGCTGTTGGCTTCATTTGAAATTGTTTTAATTAATTCTGCAAATTTACATAAATTCTTTTAGAATGAAGCAATATTGAAAGAGAAAAATGGAGTTTATTTTCAAACTGTAATAAATTTGCTCCAAATTCTGTTTTTTGTATTCCCGGCGTATGAATATGCTTGCTATTGTCACTGTGGCATGTGCGCCTCTCTCCCTCATGACATCGGGAGTTTAGTCGTCCTCGTCGTCGTGGGTCTTGAGGATGATCGATGTGGCGCCGATGGTAAACAGCGTACCGTGGTCGATGACACGGCTTTCGCGGTCGCCCAGTATCTCATTGTCAACAAAAGTACCCGTGTTGCTCGGTCCGTCGCGCAACACATACTTGAGCCTGCCCGCCTTGTCCTTGCTCACCTTGATGCAGCAGTGGGTCATGTCCATGCTGGGGTCGTCGGTACGTATGGGGCAATGCACCTCCACACCCTTTTGGTATCGGCCTATCAGGTTGTCGCCCATGAAGAGCGGTATCGTCTGTTTGTAGTGGAAAACATTCTCGATGACCACGATGTGCCCCACGGGTTGGGGCACCTGCTCGGTGTCGACAGGCTGTTGCGGCTGCTTGCCCGATGTCTTGGACTTACCCAATCGCACCGCGAATTTGTGGCCGCAGTAAGGGCAGTTGAATGCCAGCGCCTGACCGATGGCGTATTTCTTGTCATCGAAAGTGATGTGATTGTTGCATTTGGGACAACGTAAACGCTTCATATTGTCTTAGTATTTCATGATCCACGCTTCGCCAAACTCTTTGTCCTGCCGAAGTTCTGTCATGGCGTGTGATGCCTCCTGCCGTGTGGCATAGTTGCCGTAAACCACCTGATTGTTGCTCTTGGTGAACAGCACCTGTGCCGAGGCGTAGCCCCTGCGGTGCAGGTCGGCCACGTAGGTCGACGCGTTTCTCTTGCTCACCTTGCTGGCCAGCACGATGGTAAAGCCCTTGGCCGTCCGCGAAGCCACTGTCTCGGGC
>DBQL01000193.1:39138-42410 GCA_002305235.1 Prevotella sp. UBA1395
GCCTTGATGCGGTCGGCGCCACGGGTGTATTCCTTGGGCATGACGTATGACAGCAGGGCGGTGTTGATCTTGCTCTCGGCCAAATAAGACTTGTTGTTCGACAGTGGTGCGGGCACCAGCAGGAATACCACCACGGCGGCACAGGCCGCGGCAACAGAGCGCCACAGGGTCGTGGCACCGTGGTGTCGTGCCGGCCGGTCATCATTCTCGGTGATGACAGCCATGTGGGCGGTCTCGGTCTCGGGCTGCTGCTCCGCGATGGTCACCATCTGTGCGATGGCGTTCTGCTGCTTCTCTGCCGCCTCACGCTCTATCTGCGCGAGGGTCTTGAGGTTGAAGTGGCTCAGTCCGTAGAGCGATGGCGTGAGCAGCCCGGCCACGTTTGGCTCAAACTCGAGGTTGCCGTTGTCGTTGAGCCGGAGCACGCCGATATCGTTCAACTCATATTTTTCGTCGTTCTCCAAGTGCTGGCGCAACTCACGCACCTCGTCGGCGATGCGGGCAATGGCATCGGGATAGCTGATGTCGTATGCCTCGACATACGACTGTGCCAGCAGCGAGTCGTTGAGAATGAGCTTGGGATTGAAACCGATGGTACGCATGGGCGGGAGAAAGGCATGGTCTTTCTCGTCGGTTCTCGCCTCGACATAATGAGCCATAAATCCTCCGAAATTGGGGATGATGACGCAATCGTTGCTCAGAAGCAATATTTCTATGTGTCTATCAAGTTCAATCATATTTGCAAAGTTAGTAATAAAACTTCATGAGGCAAACGATATTCGAAAAAAAATGTGCTGCCCATGTTTTTTTAATTATCATGGCGTATGCACTTTCGGCGGTCGCCATCGCCCTGTCTTTTGCGCGAAGGGCGTACCTTTTCGTTTTCGGTTTATCATCTTTTGGGGTGGTCGAGTGGCCGGGTATTTAACATTTCACAGTCTTTCGTTTGCTCGCACCGCAAAAAAATCATCGCTGAACGCAGGGTGCAGCCGGCCGACAGGCACTCACTTCGACGGCTTTCACCTCCCGGTGTCAAGACAACTTGTAATAAAAAAATAATCACAAAATCGTTGCGTATATCAATGAAATCCCTTATATTTGCAATGTAGAGAGACCTGTTTCCTTACTTACGAGCAGCACTGAGTGAGGGAAATTTAGTATTCTGCTTTTATATATTATCTTTTACCGATATCGATTTCAAATGACTATTAATCAAAAAGTGCTGCAGACATTGTATTATTATGAAGAGAAAAACCTTGAAAACGCATCTGTCAAGGTGCTGTAAACCATTAAAATTTTTAGTGGTACTGTCACTGTTTTGTGCTTGCGCACAGGTGGAGGAGCCTTTTAGTTTATTGCCAATGTCCTGAAGGATGGAAAGAACATCTCGTTGCCGGTTTCCGGAAAAGTGTTTCTATGCAAATGACGATAACATCTTTTTGTAAAACGCTTATGGCGATTAGCATGCCGGCACGGACAACCGGACTGAGGATAGGAGAGACTTCTATGTAGAACCTGTTGATGATCCCACGCCCACAAGGGCAACCGAGGCTAATGATGATATATTAAATTTTCAATACAACAATAAAATATTTATTAATTTAAGACCAGCATCATGAAAAATTTCTTTCGAATAGTTTTTATCTTATCAGTCATTTCATTGTCATCATGCAAGGACGACTTCGTGGATCCTGCCCCCTATTTACCTCATCGCTACTTAATGCAAGGGTTTATCACTGCAGACACGTTGAAGGCTAAATCTATCAAATTTTATCTGGATGAAGTAAGTCGATTGTGTAACTTTGGGGATAATACCCCTCAGATGACAACTGAGTGTATCATGTTTAATGTTTTGGGGCATTACGATGAAGGACAACCTTTCTTTTATACACAGCCCGCTCTTCCTGATAACTTGTCATATTCAAGACGCCCTAAAGGACTCTTGAATATTGAGAGTGAAGTCTTGGCAGACACGCTGGTGAATATCCGAGTCATGACCAATGAGAATACAGGCTTGGGCCTTGCTGCCGATCGTGATGTGACCAATGAGTTTGACGTGCTTTATGATGACCCCTATCGCATTGTTCAATCCAATTTTAAGGACTATGACGGTCCCGATGCTTATAAAGACGCTAACGATACGAAAGAGCACGGACCTTATGCATTTATCAGGACTTCGCTTGAGCGTTTCAACGAGACGGTGCATCCTTACAACAGTGTCAGCATGGCATTACTGCCCAAGGCCGAAAGCAATTTGAATAAAGCCCGCAGCTTGACCATCATCGCAACATTAGGCACTTATAAGAGCGGTAGAAAGCAATTCAGTTGCGTCTATAATGCGCAAGTGTCTACTGACTGATGGGGCTTTGGCTCGATGCCATCCCGCGCTCGTCGGAAGGAATACCCGTACGACATCTTTATCTATGGGCAACAGAGTCATTGGCCGGTGCACGGCTTCTGAACCCCTTTAATCGTTGGCAACCCTCCTTTGCGGGGGTTGCCTTCGTTGGATGAGGGCCAAACGCTGTATTAAGCAAGCATGATGCCCCGCTGCCCCTTGTCTTCACCCCGGCAGTCAGCCCGGAATATCACATTATTTTATCTAAAACTTGCTCAATTATGATGTTATTACACATATAATATTGTACCTTTGCACTCGAAAGAATGACTTGGACAGAAGCAATGAAGATAAAATATGTCGTGTATATAATCGCGGCTGTGGCGCTTTCTGCCTGTAAGGGCAAGAGCGGGCAGTCTGCCGCTCCCGAGGAAGACCGCAAGGCCAAGGAGATGCTGCAAGGCGTTTGGGTCGACGATGATGACCAGTATGTGGCGTTTCGTGTGAAAGGCGACACGGTGTACTATCCCGACAGTACGAGCCAACCCGTGTATTTCCAGATTATTAAAGACACCTTTGTGCTCCACGGTGCAAGTGACGTGAAATATCCCATCCTTAGGCAGACCCCCCATTTGTTTGTCTTTCGCAACGGCGAGGGCGAGGAGGTGTCGCTCGTGTTGAGCGATAACCCCGACGATGCCGATTATTTCTCAAGCAAGCACCCCGTGGCGCTCAACCAAAACAGGCTCATCAAGCGCGACACCGTGGTGACCCATCGTGACGAACGCTATCACTGCTATGTGCAGGTGAACCCCACGACCTACAAGGTGGTGAAGACCTCGTTCAACGACGATGGCGTGGCGGTAGACAATTTCTACTACGACAACATTGTCAACCTGCATGTGTACCACGGCTCCCGAAAAGTCTTCTCGAG
>DBQL01000050.1:0-394 GCA_002305235.1 Prevotella sp. UBA1395
CGAAAAGATAGTAATCGCACCGCGTTTAGATAGCTTTCGCAAAGCCGAGGCTTTGATGCCCATTCATCTACACTATCCATCAATATTATTTATATTTTCGAAAGTATCAACAAAAAAATCGTATCTCTCAGCGCATGGCATGCGCACTCTAATGCAGGCTCCATACTTTTTGGCATAGTCGATATAAAAAAAATCTCTCCCGACGCATCATGGTGACGCGGCGGGAGAGACTTGCGTATGAAATGATTCAGTATGAAAAAAAATCTTATCAGATGGCTGCCAAGGTGGCATCGTTAATCCAGCTGTATACATAGCTCAGCACACCGAAGGCCACAATGCCAAGGGTGCAGATGGCCAAGGCAACCTTGGTGTTCACGCTGCTCGTGAAGGTGGG
>DBQL01000050.1:513-4146 GCA_002305235.1 Prevotella sp. UBA1395
CGGGGGTTGGTCTTGTAGAGTCCGTTATAAGAATCCATGCGCACCGTACCGCCGTTATGCTCCTCTACCGAGGCGATGATGGCAAACACGGCGAGGTTGGCCACCACATAGATGAGCACGTAATAGCTCAGGGCGGTGACACCCATTGCCGAATTGCCCACCACGGCGAGCATGATGTAGCCGGCCTGCGAGATGGAGCTATATGCCATGAATCGCTTGAGGTCTTGCTGATGAATGGCGAAGAGGTTGGCAATGGTGATCGACAGCACGATGACGATCATGAGCATATACTGCCAGTATTCCACCATCGGGGCAAACACCTTCATCAGTATGGAGCAGAGCGCGAAGGCTGCCGCACCCTTGGACACCACGCTCAGATAGCCGGTCACCGTGGTCGGCGCACCCTGATAGCTGTCGGCGGTCCAGAAATGGAAGGGCACGAGAGAAATCTTAAAGCCTAATCCGCTGAAGAAGAACACCATGCCGAGGATGGTGAACGGCGTGGCCGAGAGCTTGGAAACCATGTCGTCGAAATAGAGCGTGCCACATGCGCCGTAGAGGAAGCTGATGCCATAGAGCATCACGCCGCTCGAGAAGATGGCGGTGAGAATGAACTTGGCACCGGCCTCGGCCGAATGGTGACGATATTTGTCGAAGGCGACAAGGCAGGCCATAGGCACCGATGCCATCTCAAGGCCGAGGAAGAACAGCAGGAAGTGGTTGGCACTCACCATCATGTTCATTCCCAAGAGGGTGGCGATGACCAGTTCGTAGAACTCTCCCTCCTTGAAATTGGTGTCTTGACGAAGCAACCACTCGCGCGACTGAATCACCACGATGAGCGTGCCGAAGGCAAGGATGGTCTTGATGACCCCCACGCTGTCGTTGGTCATATACATGCCACCAAAGGTGGTGACGGCGGCGGTGGGCGCGATATTGATCAGGATATGGGCCAGCAGCAGCAATCCCACCATCGGGTTGAACCACTTGCGCGGACTATACTCGCCTTCCTTGGGTGCGGTGAACAAGTCGACAAGGAAGACAATGATCAGGATGGCCATGAGCGTGACCTCCGGAATCATGTTGAGAAATTGACTATAATCGATATTCATAATTGAAAAACTTTTGCCCCTCCCCACTCTCCCCGCACGGGGAGGGTGAAGTAAACGGGGAGATAATGTCTATTCGTTCAGAAAAGCCATCCTGTTTGCATCCCCCTCCAGCCGGAGGGGTTAGGGAGGCTTCTTGATATTACATTCCGGTCGCCATGATGTGATGTATCATTGGAGCCACAGCATCGTTGATAATGTTTTGTGCCCACAAGGGGAATGTGCCAAGACCGGCCACGCAGAAGATGAGTCCGGCCACGGCGATGCGCTCATCCCACGAGGCATCGGTGAGCTTGTAGTAGTCTTGGTCGGGCACCTTCTGATACAGAATCTTGCCCACCACGCGCAGGATATAGACCGCGGTGATGACGATAGATGTACAGGCGATGATGGTACAAACGCGGTGGAAGGTGTCGTTGACCATGAAAGAGCCGACAAAGATGCTCATCTCGGCCACGAAACCGGAGAACAGCGGAAGTCCCAAGTTGGCCAAACCGGCCACCACATAGGCCACGGCGAGGAAAGGCATGATCTTCATCAGTCCGCCCAAGCGACGCACATCGCGCGTGCCGCAACGGTGATAGATCATACCGATGACGGCAAAGAAGAGGGCGGTCATCAGTCCGTGGGAGAGCATTTGGAGAATGGCTCCGGTGCAAGCGGTCTGCGTCATCATGAGCAAGGCGAAGAGCACCATGCCACAGTGGGATACCGACGAATAGGCGTTGATATACTTCAGGTCGGTCTGCACGCAGGCCGAGAGGGCACCATAGACCACAGAGATGGTGGTGAGGATGAGGAATATCCACGCCAGTTCACGGGCGGCGTCGGGCAAAAGGAACATGGCCACACGGAAACAGCCGTAGCCTCCGAGCTTCATGAGCACGCCGGCATGGAGCATAGACACTGCCGTGGGGGCAGAGGCATGACCGTCGGGAGACCATGTGTGGAAAGGAAACATGGCGCCAAGGATACCGAAACCGATGAAAATGAACGGGAAGAACACTTTCTGAAGGGCCACGGGGATGGCGTGGCTCTGCGCAATGGCCACGACATCCATCGTATAGGTGCCGCTGAACTGGCCATTGAAATAATAGATTCCAAGAATACCGATGATGAGAAGGGCCGAGCCACCCATGAGCATCAGGGTGAGCTTCATGGCCGAATACTCCTTCGGACCGGTGCCCCATACGCCGATGAGCAGGTACATGGGGATGAGAGCCACCTCATAGAACATGAACATGGTGAACAGGTCTTCGCTGATGAAGAAGCCGAACACTCCGGTGGAGAGCAGCGTAAACCACAGGAAATACTCCTTCTGCATGGGGTGCTGCTGCCACGAAGCGAATGTTCCGGTGAACACGATGATGGCCGAAAGGAGGATCATCACCACCGCTACACCGTCGACACCGGTTCTATAATAAATGTGTAAGGGTTCGAACCAAGGAATGGCATCGCCGAAAAGGAAGGGATACCGGTCGGCCGGCATGGTCTCACGGGCGCCGAGGAAGGCGAAGACCAGATAGACCGACAGCGCCAACAGCGCGACAGAGCCTACCACCATGATGCCACGAACCTGACTGTCGTTGCGCGCAACCCAAAGGGCGAGCAACATCAAGACGGGAATGATAACGAAAAATGTTAGAAAAGTCATTATCTTATGTTGTGCTTAATTGATATTTCTGTGAGCTTAGATACAAAGCAGAATCAACGTGAGTGCCACACTGCCGGTGATGAACCACACGGCATACTGGCGTACGTCGCCACTCTGCCAAGGCCTGATGGCCTCGCCAGCCTCTTGTGTGGCCCATGCCGAGAAGTTGAACATGCCGTCGATGACGCGGCGGTCGAACCACGCGATGGGGATGGAGAAGCACCGGAACACCACCTTATGGGTGAAGAACTGCCATGCGTCGTCGATGTAGAAACGGTTGAGCGCGGCCTTGTGAAGCTTGGGCATGCGGCGTTGCAGCATATCGGGCACGGGGTTGTCGCCACTCTTGTACATCCATGTGGCAAGACTGATGCCGATGATGGCCACGGCGATACTGGTCCATGCCACGGGGCTCCATGTCCAGAAGCTGAAGGTCTGAAGGGCGATATCCTCGCTGTGACCGTCGGCAGACACGAAGTGTCCGAACGGTATCATACCGGCGAAAATGGAGATAATGGCCAAGAACACCAGCGGACCCCACATGATGAACGGTACTTCCTGTGGGCGACGGCGGTTCTCGGGGTCTTGCTCATAATAGCTCTTGCCCCAGAATATCACATAGTACAGACGGAACATATAGAAGGCTGTCATGCCCGATACGAGGGTCATGAAGTAGCCCATGAACGGCGAGAAATGGAAAGCAGCCGACACGATCTCGTCCTTGGAGAAGAAACCTGCGAACGGCGGGATGCCACTGATGGCGAGACAGCCGATGAGGAAGCAGGCGTTGGTCCAAGGCATGTACTTGTGCAAGCCTCCCATATACTCCTTGAAATTACTGCCGATGATGACGATGATGGCTCCCGAGCA
>DBQL01000050.1:4238-4751 GCA_002305235.1 Prevotella sp. UBA1395
GCAGCAATATAGGCTACATAATGGATGGTCTCGGGGGCATAGTGCATCCAAATGGGGAACAGCGATGCCACTTGGAACACACCGGCCACAACCATCGTGGCGGCATGGATCAACGCCGAAACGGGAGTAGGACCTTCCATTGCGTCGGGCAGCCAGATATGCAAGGGGAACATGGCCGACTTACCGGCGCCACCGATAAACATCAGGAACAACGACGTGGGAAGAATCCATTCAGCACCGGGAAGATGGCCGGCCATGNNGATGACGATGATGGCTCCCGAGCAGAGGAAGAGCAACGCCTTGAACATGGCGTGGGTGAACAGGTGGAACATGGAGGCCATGTAGCCCACGCCGCCCTCGCCCTCCATCGACGTGCAAACGCCGAGGGCCACGAGCATGTAAGCAATCTGTGAGATGGTAGAGAATGCCAAACCGCGCTTGATATCGCTCTGCGTACAAGCCACGGCAGCGGCATAGAACGCGGTGAAGGCAGCAATATAGGCTACATAATGG
>DBQL01000050.1:4798-8418 GCA_002305235.1 Prevotella sp. UBA1395
ATGGATCAACGCCGAAACGGGAGTGGGACCTTCCATTGCGTCGGGCAGCCAGATATGCAAGGGGAACATGGCCGATTTACCGGCACCACCGATAAACATCAGGAACAACGACGTGGGGAGAATCCATTCGGCACCGGGAAGATGGCCGGCCATGACGGTATCGACATTGATATCATAGTTGAATGTGCCCACATAGTAGCTGTAAAACAGGATGCCGATAAGGAAGAAGAGGTCGGCAAAACGGGTCACGATAAACGCTTTCTTGGACGCGTGGACAGCCGAATGCTTGCCGTAATAGAAACCGATGAGGAGGTAAGAGCACACACCCACAAGCTCCCAGAACATATACATCTGGAAAATGTTGGTGGCCACGACCAGTCCCAGCATAGACATGGTGAACAGGGAGAGGTAAGCATAGAATCGCTGGAAACCGTGCTCGTAGTCTTCTTTCACATAGTTCTCATCGCGCTCGGCCATGTATCCGAAACTGTAGATATGAACCATCGAACTGACGGTGGTAATCACCACGAGCATCATCACGCTGATGGGCGTGAGGCGGAAACCGATGTTGAACAGCAGTTCGGTGCCGAGAACAGACTTACCGAAGTCTAACCACGTGAAGTTGAAGATGGTGAGCGTGGGGTAAAGACCATTGGCCAACCTACCACCGACAACGTCTACCTCTTCGAACGGGGTGCTGATGTGACCGGTATAAAAGAAATATTTGTATGCCGTATAGAGACTCATGGCCCACAACGACAGAAGCATGGCCGTGCCGATCACGCCGGCTACGGGCTTCTTCATCTTCATGCCGAGCAGTCCGAGCAACAAGAAGCTCAGTAAAGGGAGCAGAAGTATTAAAAATGAATAACTGTAATCCATGTCTGTTTAGAATTTCAAGTTTTCAATACTGTTCACCTGATCACTGTGGTAGTTGCGGTAAACATTGATGATGATGGCCAAGGCCACCGCCGTTTCGGCCGCACTCACGCCGATGGAAAACAGCGTGAAGAACATGCCCTCAAACTGGGCGGGGAAGAAATAGCGGTTGATGACTGCGAAGTTGAGGTCGACAGCGTTGAGCACCAACTCCACGGAAATGAGCATGGCCACGATGTTGCGACGCGTCACAAAGCCAAACACGCCGATGAAAAACAACAGGGCACCCAAGCCCAACATTAATTCTACGGGAACGATCATTTCTTGTCCTCCTTTCTTGCAATCAAAATACCGCCGATGATACAGGCCAACAGGAAGACCGAGATAAACTCGAACGGTAACACATACTGATATTTCTCACTGCCTACGAGGGCCGTACCGATTTGCTCCATAGAGATTTCCGTGTCGGCAAGCGTGGTGAAACGCACGTTGGAGAGAATCTCCGACTTGAGCAAAGCGAAGCATACCGTGCCAAGACCGACCAACGAGATGAGCAGTCCTTGAACAAGACGCACGCCCTTGAATCGCTCGATGAGACCCTGAAGGGAGTTCTTAGACATCAGGCTGATGGCAAAGATATACATGATAGTGATGCCTCCCGCATAGATACTGATCTGCGCGGCACCAATAAAGGTATAGTCCAACAGGAAATAAATGCCGGCAATGCCAAAGAGAACAAACAGCAGGAAGGTGGCGGCACGCATGATGCGCTTGGTCACCACAGACAGAATGGCTGCGCCAAGAATGACCACAGCGAGAACAGTAAATACAATGATGTTTGCCATAATCGTTACTTGGTTTTGGTGTTAAACTTGCCAATGGTGAGCGGTGCGCCGCCATCGATCAGCTCGGGGAGGCTGCCTCCCTTGTAAACTTCCTTGTCAAGATGGAGCACCAACTTGCTGCGGTCGAACACTGCGTTCTCAAAATCGTTGGTGAACTCGATGGCATCAAAGTTGCATGCGTTCACACAGAGCTGGCAGAACATGCAGTCGCCGAGATCGTAGATATAATCGTCGAGCACCTTCTTCTTGCGACCGGTCTCCTCATTGGTCTCCATGTGGGCCAAAATCTTGATGGTCTCATTGGGGCAAGCCTTCTCGCACATGGTACATGCCGTACATTTGTGCGCACCCTCCTCGTCGCGCTTGAACACGAGACGGCCACGGAATCGCTTGGAAACATGGAGCGTGGTCTTGCGGTTCTCAGGATATTGCTCGGTAGATTTCTCCGTGAAATACTCCTTGAGCGTGGTCTTCATGCCCACGGCAAGGGTCTTCACGCCATCGGCAATACCCCGGAAATATGATTTTTCGTTATTTGCCATTTCTTTTCCTATTATTTAATGTACCAACCCAAAGCCACGCACACTGTCATCAACATGAGGTTGAGCAGCGACAGCGGCATGAGATACTTCCACTCAAGTTTCAGGATTTGGTCGATGCGAAGACGCGGGAAGGTCCAGCGCACCCACATCAACAGCCACACCACGGCAAATGCCTTGCCGAAGAACCATACGAATCCGGGAATCAGGTTCATCACATTGTCGAAACCCTCGAGACCGATATTCAGTGGTGCCCAGCCACCGAGGAACACTGCCGTGGCAATACCCGCGATGACAAAGAGATTGAGGTATTCGGCCAAATAGTAGAAACCGAATCCCATACCCGAATACTCGGTGTGATAACCGGCGGTCAGCTCGCTCTCGGCCTCAGCCATATCGAACGGGCCGCGGTTGGCCTCGGCATTGCCGGCAACAAGGAATGCGAGGAACGCGATGACGGCAGGAAGGTGGCCTTTGACGATGAGCCAGCCCCAAGGACCGGTCTGTGCCTCCACGATACCACTGATCTGCATGGTGCCTGTCAGTGCCACGGCAGTAACCAAGCACAGTCCGAGCGACATCTCGTAAGAGATCATCTGCACGGCTCCACGCATGGCCGACACCACCGAATACTTGTTGTTACTGCCCCATCCGGCAAGGAACACGCCGAGAACGCCGATCGAAGAGATGGCGGTGATGAGGAAAACGCCCACGTTGAAGTCAAGAATATGGGCACCTTTGTTCCACGGCAGGAACGAGAATGTGCCCACAGAGGCGATGATGACCAGCAGCGGCGCGAGATAATACAGGAATTTGTCGGCCTTGTCTACGGTGAAAATCTCCTTGATAAGCATCTTCACCACGTCGGCAAACACCTGAAAGATGCCCCACGGACCGACACGCATCGGGCCTAACCGGCACTGGAAATAGGCGCATACCTTACGCTCCATGAAGATCAGGGCGATGGCAATCAGCGCGTAAGCCGTCAGGATGAGCACTCCCACGACCACGCACTCGATCAGGATCGACCAAAAATTGCTCAAGCCAAGCGTTTGGCGAAGCAAAGTGTCGAACCAAGTTGTTACGATATTAAAATCAAACATTGAGAAGAATGTTTTATTCTTTTGAATTTATAATCAGGTTATCTCTATCGGTCAAGGTCGGGAATCACGAAGTCGACAGCCGCTCCCGTGGCCACAAGGTCGGCGATTTTCTGCCCCTTGAGCATCTTGTCGAACGCTCCGGCGATGGTGAGACCCATCGGACGCATCTTCACACGGTAGGGGCTCTTGTCGCCCCGGCTGTCGAGATAGACTCCAAACTCACCGGCACCGCCCTCCACAGAGAAGTACCATTG
>DBQL01000050.1:8429-9412 GCA_002305235.1 Prevotella sp. UBA1395
ATGAGCTGCTCGATGATGTCAAGGCTCTGATACAGCTCCTTGATATGGATCAGATAGCGATCCATCGAGTCGCCGTTGGTGCCCACGATCTCGTCAAACTTCACCTTATTATATAGTGCGTACGGATGGTTCTTGCGCACGTCGTTGTGCCATCCCGATGCCCGTCCGGCCGGACCGGTGAAGCCATAGTTGATAGAGTCGGCCATGTTCAGCGGTCCGACACCCTCCAATCGCTGGTGGGTGATGACGTTATCGCCAAAGACATCCATGTACTCCTGTATCATCGGACGAAGGTATTTACAGAGCGTCTTGGTGTTTTGCACGAAGTTGGGGTCGATATCATCTTGCAATCCGCCTATTCTGTAATAGTTTTGGATGAGTCGTCCGCCCGTGGTCTCTTCCATCACGTTGAGCACATGCTCACGATCGCGCATGCAATAGAGGAATGCCGTGAGGGCACTCAGGTCTTGCGCGCAGGTGCCGAGGAACAGCAAGTGGTTGTCGATGCGCTGCAACTCGTCCATGATGGTGCGGATATAGAGGATGCGATCACTCAGTTCGATACCCATAGCCTCTTCTATCACGCCCACGAGGGCATGACGGTGGTGCATGGCGCAGAGATAGTTCAGACGGTCGGTCATGGCCAGTGTCTGCGGATAGGTCATGCTTTCCATCATCTTTTCCATACCGCGATGGATATATCCCAAATGAGGATAGATGTGCTTGATGGTCTCGCCGTCGACAATAGTCTGCAGGCGCAGCACGCCATGTGTAGAGGGATGATTGGGACCGAAGTTGATCACGAAGTCCTCATCGTAGAACAGCCGATGGCGTTTCTCCACCAACTCGCCCTGCGCGTTGAGGTTCCACTCCGACGTCCAGTCGTTCTCCGGCTCATCGGTGGTGGGGAATCTGTTGGCCTCGGGGCTCATGTCGAAGTCTTTGCGCAAGGGAAAGCCCTTGAAGTCGGTACGCATGAAGAG
>DBQL01000050.1:9492-10349 GCA_002305235.1 Prevotella sp. UBA1395
ATCTGCTTCACCGAGCAACGCTCATGAGTCTGTGTGTTTTCGAGAATATAAATACATCCCAAACCCTCTTCCGGGCCGAAGTCTTCACCGACGATGGTCACCAAGTAGTCGAAATGCTTCTCATTCTTCAGCTTTGCCATCTCTTGGGCAAAGTTGTCAAATCCGAATTCTATATTATTTAATTTCATTGTATTCCGATTACCATTTATTGATTATCCGATGTTGTCTCGGTGGCCGGTGCCTTGGCGTTCAGCTCTTTCAGCTCCTCGCCGAGCTTCTCCACCTCTTCGTCGGTAGGCACTCCGGTCACGATGATGGGGGCCTTGTTGCCGATCTTCTCTGCCGCGTAGTTGGCATTGCTCAGGCCACGCAGTCCGCCGCGCGACATGCTGTCGTCACGCTCGTCGACCGTCATCTTGTGGTTGGCGCCGCCAAAGAATTTCTCCACCTTGATCTTGCGCTGCAGCTGCATCATGCCATAGAGTATGGCTTCGGGTCTCGGCGGGCAGCCGGGGATATACACATCCACGGGCACCAGCTCGTCGATGCCGCGCACCACACTATAACTTTTCTTGAACGGTCCGCCCGAAATGGTGCATCCGCCCACGGCAATCACGTATTTAGGCTCGGCCATCTCGTCATACAGACGCTTGAACACCGGAGCCATCTTGTTGGTGATCGTTCCGGCACACATGATCAGGTCGGCCTGTCGGGGAGAGTTACGGGTCACCTCAAAACCAAATCGCGAGAAGTCGTAACGGGCACATCCCACGGCCATGAACTCGATACCGCAGCACGACGTACCGAAGGTGAGCGACCACGGCGAATTGGAACGACCCCAGTTGATGGCGGCGTCG
>DBQL01000050.1:10361-11166 GCA_002305235.1 Prevotella sp. UBA1395
TCATTGTCCTTGAACTCATCAAAGGGAATGCTCTTGATAGAGGCTCTTTTCTTTACTTCCATTCCAACGCTCCTTTCCGCCATGCGTATGCAAGGCCAAATACCAGTACCAGCATGAAGAAGCCGACGCTGACCAGAGCCATCGTACCGAACTGTTTCACGACCACGGCCCAAGGATACAACAACACGGTCTCAATATCGAACATCAGGAAAAGGATGGCAAAGAGATAATAGCCCACGTGCATGGGCAGCCATGAACTGCCACGCGTAGGAATACCACACTCAAAAGGCTCACCTTTTACCGGATTGTACGAGCGAGGACCGATGAGCTTGGCAATGACAAATGCAGCCAAAACCAACGTCACAGCCGTCAACAAAACGGTAATGAACAAAGTGAAATTCATAAAATTATAACGTTATTTGAATATATTTCGCTTTAGTGCCCACAAAGGTACTAAATCTTTCGGGAACATTACCAACTTTTAACAAAAAACTTCGGGCGTTTTCGGGAACTGAAAAATCGTCACGATCAACCCCGAAAATCTTGCGAATCATCACAAATCCGCGCCGTCATGTTTCAGTCAGGGCATCTCGTCGGCCTCATCATGCAATGTCGGCCGCCCGCGCCTCGTAAACCAAGGAGCGGCGTGGATGCCCTTCGGCGCTCCACCCCGCTCCCCCGATGCCGGCATCACCGGCCCGCGGACCTTGGCGATGCCGCCCTATTTCATCATCTCCATCTCGAGACTCGCCCACACAAACGGGCCCACGCCCTTGGCGTCGTTGTCGCGAATGGGCTCGCTCAT
>DBQL01000050.1:11296-14422 GCA_002305235.1 Prevotella sp. UBA1395
GCCTTTGAGCAGGCAATAGGCAAACATCGACGAGCAGGTAGACTCCAGATAGTTTCTCGGGTCGTTCACGTCGAGCACGTCATACCACACCCCCGATGTCTTGTCCTGATATTTCACCACCTGCGTCATGGCCTTGCGAAAGAGGTCGATCACCTCGCCCCGGCGGGCGTAATCTTGCGGCAGGGCATCGAGCACCTCGATCATCGCCATCGTGTACCAGCCCAGCGCACGCCCCCATGTGTGCTTGCTCCGGCCGGTCTCCTTGTCGGCCCAGAAGGCGGTGTGGGTCTCGTCCCACGCGTGTTTCCACAGTCCGGTCTCGGCATCGTAGGTGCGGCGGTCGGTCTTGGTGATCTGGTCCACGGCATCGGCCCAATATTTCTTCTCGGCTTTTCTCGCGCCTTTCAGTCCGGGTGCGGCGAGGGTGTAAAAGGGCAGACCCATGTAGATGCCGTCGAGCCACACCTGATTGGCATAGACAGCCTTGTGCCACCACACGCCCTCCTTGGTTCTGGGCTGTTTCTCAAGCTGCCTGAAGAGCGTCTTGAGCGCCTTGTCGAGATTCCCGGCCGGCTCAAGGCTGTTCATGCGATAGATAAACCGCGCGGTGCGCACATTGTCAAGGTTGTAATCTTTCAGCTCATAGCCGGTGATATTTCCTTGCTCATCGATCATCTTGGCGGGGTAAGCGCGCAGGTAATCGAGTATCTTGGGGTCACGATAGCGCAGGTAGGTATCGAGCATGCTTTCCAGTTCGATGCCCATCACATAGCTCCACTTGGGCTTTTTGGAGAAATCGAGCATATAACTCTCGGGCACCCGCTGCATCTCCGAGGCCACCATCCACTGCGAATAGTTCTGATAGGGGCGGTCTTCGTCGTTGAGCACGAGCGACCCGTTGATGAAGAGGTTGTCAAACTTGATGTTGCGGGTCTTGCCGGTGATGCTCACCGGAGCCTTGGAGACACCCTCGAAATGGCAGTTCTTCACCGTCACGTCGCTCACGTTCTCGATGTTCGACAGTCCGATGATCTGCACGCCATACTTGCTTTCCTTGCTCGTCACGTTCTCCATGTAGACCTTTCTCACGGTAGGCTCAAACCCCCGGTAGCATATCTCCTTGGGTTCGTAATCGAGATTGATACGCAGCACGGCCTCGTTACACTGTCCCACGGTGACATTGCGCATGTTGATATTCTCGATCACGCCACCCCGACAGTTGTTGGTCTTGATGCGGAGCACGCGGTCCAAGTTGGGCGAATCCATGTAACAGTTCTCCGCGAACACGTTGCGGCAGCCGCCCGAGATCTCCGACCCGATCACCACGCCGCCGTGACCGTCGAGCATCTTGCAGTTGCGAATGATGATATTCTGTGAGGGCCGGTTCCACAGGCGACCGTCATTGTTGCGCCCGCTCTTGATGGCGATGCAGTCGTCGCCGGTATCAAAGGTACAATTCTGTATCAGCACGCCGTCGCAGGCCTCGGGGTCGCAGCCGTCGCCGTTGGGTCCGTCGTTCTGCACAAAGACACCATCGACGGTGATGTTTCTCGACAGCAGCGGGTGGATCACCCAGAACGGCGAGTTGATCATCTTCACATCCTTGATCAGAATGCCGTCACACTCGTTGAAATTCACCAGCTGCGGGCGCAGTCCGTGCCCCATGCCAAACTTGCGTTCATCCACGGGAACATCGTCTTCGGCATATTTCAGCAGTCGGGCGCGCGAGCCAAGGTTTTGCGCCTCTTTGGTCTGTCCGGCCACATAGCCATACTTCGCGGCCCCACACATGGGCCACCACGTCTCGCGGCTGCCATTGCCGTCTATGGTTCCCTTGCCCGTGATGGCCACATCTTTCACTTGGTAGGCATAGATACAGGGCGAATAGTTCCAGCATCCCAGTCCCTCCCACGAGGTTTTCACCAGTGGATAGAGCTTGGGATCGAAGGCAAACCTGAGGGTTGCGCCTTCTTCCACCACAAGGTTCACGCCGCTGAGCAGGCGTATGGCGCCGGTCTCCCATACTCCTGCCGGTACCACCACGCGTCCGCCACCGCGCTTGGAGCATTGGGTGATGGCCCGGTTAATGGCTTTTTGGTTTTGTGCCGGGGTGGCCTTGGGCGAGGCCCCGAACCCGGTGATGGCATACTCCTTGTCGGCAAACTGAGGCATGCGAATGCTTTGTTCGATTTGTTTGTACATGGCATCGTCCCAAGACCGGGCCATAGCCAACAAAGGCAGAAGCAACGCTGCCAGCAATGTCGATAAATGTCTCATATGAATAAGTAGGTTTATGAATTTGTTTTGTTCTCAGTTTTTAACCAGAAAAACAGGTCTCCGATCTTCACAGACAAGACCTGTCAGCATTACTACTAAACAAAGTGGGCAATTGCCCTTTGTTGATGAAATTTGTCACAAAGTTAACAAAGAAAATCCACAAAGCCCGATGCAGAATGTTAAAAATCGCATTTCCACACCGAAATATTTGCAACTTATTGAAAAATAACCTATATTTGCTCAAGTTTTTCGATGATTTCGTGATATTTTTGTTAACGAAATCAATCCCTCGAGGTTGGTAGCATCCTGCGCCAACCTCTTTTGTTGGGCGACCCCGGCATTGCCCGGCAGCCTCATTGCCGCCCCTCGTTCAACTGCCCAAAGAATTTTTTATTGCATTTATCATGTTAAAAATTTGCTGAAAAAAAAGAAAATCCATATATTTGCAAACGGTAATAACATTATTTCACGATTAAATCACACGCCTATCGATTGAGATTTACTTCATCAACTGATCATTAAGAAAATGAAGAAACTTGCGCAAATGACCGACGAAGAGTTGGCATTATGTTACATGAACGGCAACAATCGAGCGTTTGACCTGTTATTATCGCGTAACCAGTCAAAGCTGTTTTCTTATATCCTCTTTGTCGTTCGCGACCAAGACAAGGCCAACGATCTTTTCCAAGAGACCTTTGTCAAGATCATCGTGAAACTGCAGGGCGGCAAATATGCCCCCACCGGCAAATTCGGGGCGTGGTGCATGCGCATCACCCACAATGTCATCATGGATTGGTACAGGGAGCAGAAGGCCGAGCATATCGTCGAACCCTGCGAGGGCAACGACCT
>DBQL01000050.1:14530-17254 GCA_002305235.1 Prevotella sp. UBA1395
TGGGTCGCATGAGATATGCCCTGCTCAACATGCGGCGCATGGCAAGGGAGCATGGCGTGCAGCTGCAAATAGAATAACGCCCCATCGCCATTGCCCATGCCGGGAGCCTCTTCCCGATTGCCGGCAGCGGGTGGTCGGTGCGGGCGGAAAACGGTCGGGGGGCAAACGCAAGGTCGCTTGGGGTTGATGCCTCATTCCCAAACGACCGCCTGTCTGCCCATATCATCATTGTGTCATCGCAAAGGCCTTGGGCCATTACCTGTCGAGACACTTCAAACGGTGTATTCTTTCTTCCGGGTCGGGGGCGCCGAAGACATAGCTTCCGCTCACCAACACGTCGACACCGGCCTCGACCAGCCTCGGTGCCGTCTCGCCGTTCACGCCGCCATCCACCTCGATGAGCGCCCGCGAACCGCTCTCGTCGATCATCCGGCGCAGGCGACTCACCTTGGCGATGGTGTTTTCGATGAACCGCTGACCGCCAAAGCCGGGATTCACGCTCATGAGCAGCACCATGTCGGCATCGCCAATCACATCTTCGAGCAATGCCACCGGGGTGGAGGGGTTGAGCACCACGCCGGCCTTCATGCCCGCCTCGTGAATCTCATGTATCGTGCGGTTGAGATGGGTCGACGCCTCGTAGTGCACACTCATCATCATCGCCCCGAGGCGCGCCGTCTCGGCGATGTATCGCTCGGGCTTCCCAATCATGAAATGCACATCGAGGGGTTTGTCACAAATGGCCTTCACCGCCTGCATCACGGGAAAACCAAACGAGATGTTGGGCACAAACGTGCCGTCCATCACATCGCAGTGCAGCCAGTCGGCCTCGCTGCGATTGATCATATCTATATCGCCCTTCAGGTTGGCAAAGTCGGCAGCCAGCAATGAAGGGGAAACAATTGTCTTCATGTAGAAGAGTGGTGTTAGGGATTTGGAGATGGGGTTAAATATCAGTTCATGCACAGCGGCATGGCATCGCCGCCGCCTTTCATAACTCTGTATGTATGGGCAATATGGCGAATGATACTCAATGTGGTCTCTGACGGACCGTTCTCATCGTGGGTAAAATACTTCATAGGCAACACTCGATTTTGGAATCATTTATCCTTATAACGCCTTCCTGTTTCCTTTATTACATCCGCGATGAAATATATTCGGCGATTTTTCATCGATTTTTAATCCAAACGTGTTGGAAGTTCCCACAGACTTTATTATATTTGCATAATCATTAAAATTTTAACACAGATCGATTATGAACAAATTTTTACGCTACACTTTACTCTCCGTGGTGTCAATGATGGCCGGTATCGGCTCGGCACAGACCGTATTCAACCTTGACAACGATTACGCCACCATCTTCCCCACCATCACAGGCACGTCTTCAACCACATCGACTGCCGGCGATTTCACCGCCACCACCACATCCATTGCCAAAGACGGCATCACGCTCACGGTTTCCACATCGACCGCCTCGACTGCCAACCGCATCTGGAGCAGCAGCCCCCGCCTGCGCNNCGGCCGAAAACGCCACCATCACCGGCATCGAGCTTGTCAATGGCAAATGGAACGACAACAACACGACCGACACCGGTACGCTGACCGGCGCCACCGGTACGGCCACATGGGTCGGCTCGGCAGACAACGTCGTGCTGACCATTGCCGGCAACACGCAGTTTAAGTCGATCACTGTGACTTCGGTTCCCAAAGGTGGAACCTTTGTCGCCGCACCCACCATCACCGGCGACAGTCCGTTCCTCGGCACCACCACGGTGACACTCTCGGGCGCGGAGGGCACCTCACTGTTCTACACCACCGACGGCTCACAGCCCACCAACGCCTCAACACCCTACTCCGCACCCTTCGACCTGACCGCCTCGGCCACGGTGAAAGCCGTTGCCTACGATGGCACTACGGCCAGCAGCGTGGCCACGAAGACGTTCACCGCTGCCTATAATGCCACAGACATCAACGACTTCACCACGCAGGGCAACGGCACCGTGCAAAACCTCACGCTCGAGAACGCGAAGGTTATCTATGCCAATGCCACCAACAGCAACGTCTATGTGAAAGATGCCACCGGCGCGCTCTGCTTCTACAATGCGGGCCTGAACCTCAAGACCGGCGACGTGCTCAACGGGTCGGTGGCCGGCGAACTGGACATCTTCAACAACTTGCCGGAGTTTGTGAGCAACTCGCTCACCAACACCGACCGGCTCACCGTGACCCCGGGAACGCCCGTAGGCCCCAACGCCCTCACCATCAGCGAGGTGAAATCGACCAAGTATATCTCTGACCTTGTGCAGATCGCGGGCGTGAAGCTCGACTCCGTGAGCAAGAAGCTCTATGCCTCTCAGGGTACCGACTCTATCCAAATCTACGACACTTTCAAGGTTTTCGCCGACTCACCGGTCATCACGCCGAGCGCGAACAACACCGTGACGGGCATCCTCATCATCTATAACACCACGTATGAGATTCTTCCCATCAGCGTGGAAGGGGTGCAGACAACCGCCATCGAAGACCTCAAGGCATCGGCCGGCAACACAGACGCCCCGACCTATAACCTCGCGGGCCAACGTGTAGACGACTCCTACAAAGGTGTGGTGATCAGAAACGGCAGGAAATTCGTGCGCCGATAACACGAGCACCGGTCTCGCGACCTATACCATATTTATATATACAGCGGCCCCCATCGCCATGCGCGGTGGGGGCTTTTCGGTG
>DBQL01000050.1:17290-23736 GCA_002305235.1 Prevotella sp. UBA1395
TTCGCCTCGCGATTACTATCGTTTCGTGGCGCGATTACTATCGTTTCGTCACGCGATTACTATCTTATCGCAAAGCCGTCTGCACGAGAGCCCCGAGCATCCGTGCGCAGAGTTCATAAAGAACTGATAACCAATGCGCTGTTTCCCCCATACGCGTTTCTTGCCCACCTTTCCGGCCACCATTGGCGACATGGCGGCCGGAGACATGCCCGGGCATGCCCCGGCTCACGCCCGACATGCCACCACCACTGCCGCCAAACGTGACACCACGCAGGGGTGCCCCCCTGCCATCTGCCCGAATAAATGCCGGATATGGACGACAAGAAAAATATTTCTTAAAAAAACGGAAAAAAACATTTGGTTGTTCACATTTTTTGTATTACCTTTGCTCCATTACTAATCAGCAATCTATGCTGAAACACAGCTACCGAAAACATCAAGAAAAGATATTTTTTTTCACTAATCTATCTAATAATTAAAAAGTATGTCTGATTATTTGAAGCACTTTCGAATGGCGCTGCTCACCATGCTGCTCTTTGTGGCAGGCTCCGTGCAAGCGCAGACTGTAAAGGGTGTCGTGAAAGACGCTACCGGTGAACCGATTATCGGCGCCACGATCGTAGAGCAAGGCGTATCGGGTAATGGCGTGGTCACCGATCTCGACGGTAACTTTACCCTGCAGTTGAAAGGTAAATCCAAGAAGGTCACGATCTCATACGTCGGTATGAAGTCGCAGACCGTAGATGCCTCTTCCGGCAAAATCAACGTGTCGTTGGAAGACGCGGCCACCAGTTTGAATGATGTCGTGGTCATTGGCTACGGCTCGGTGAAACGCAAAGATATCACCGGATCGGTGGCTACCGTAGACAACAAGGCTCTCACCGAGGTGCCGGTGGCATCGGCAGCCGAGGCCATCACCGGCAAGCTCGCCGGCGTGCAGGTGACCACCACCGAGGGATCGCCCGATGCCAAAGTGAAAATCCGTGTGCGCGGAGGTGGTTCGATCACCCAAAGCAACGAGCCGCTGTATGTCGTCGACGGATTCCCCGTAGACGATATCAGCAACATTCCCGCCACCGACATCCAAGATATCACCGTGCTCAAAGACGCTTCCTCGACAGCCATCTATGGCAGCCGGGGTGCCAACGGCGTAATTTTGGTAACCACCAAGAACGGACAGGCCGGCAAAGTGAACGTGAGCTACAACGCTTACTACGGCTGGAAGGAGATGGCCAAGAAAATGAATGTGCTCTCGCCCGGCGATTACGTGAAGTGGCAGTACGAGCTGGCACTGCTCCATGACGACGTGAAAAAATTTGCCGACATCTTCGGAAACTACCAAGACCTCGACCTCTACCAGAACATTCAGGGCAACGACTGGCAGGACATGACCTACGGACGCACCGGAACCACGTTCAATCACAACGTGAGCGTGACGGGCGGAACAGAGGCCGTGAGATACGCCTTCAGCTATGCGCACATGAATGACAAGGCCATCATGATAGGCAGTAACTTCAAAAGAGACAACTTCTCACTCAAGCTCAACACCAAACCCACGAAGACAACCACCTTCGACCTGCAGGCACGATTCAGCGATACCGATATCCTCGGTGGAGGTGCCAATGAGGCCAGCGGCGTGTATAACACCGACCGACGCCTCAAGGATGCCATCATCTATCCGCCCATCCCACTCGCCGGACTGGCATCGGCCAACTCCTCGTTCCAAGACGATGACCTCAATATCTACGATCCGATCACCTCTTCGGCCGACAACGATCGGAAGAAAGACCGCAAGAACCTGAACATCGCAGGTGGCTTCGGATGGGAAATATTCAAGAACTTCAAGGCCAAGACCGAATTCGGCTATGACCTCTACCGCCAGTACGACCAACGATTCTGGGGTCTGACCACCTATTACGTGAAGAATGTGCCCAGCGGTACAAACCAAAACCACCCGGCCATACGCTTCACCGACTCCAACCGTCACTCCGTACGCAACACCAACACCCTGAGCTACGACTTCGCCAAGCTCATCAAGAACAAGAATCACCACTTGGACATGATGGTGGGCGAGGAGTATATCATCACCAAGGAGCGCGAAGCCATCGACGAGGTGCACGGATTCCCCACCGACTACGATTCGGGCACGGCATGGAGGCTCTCCTCACAGGGCACACCCTATACCATCGACAACAGCTATAAGGCCGACGACAAACTGTGGTCGTTCTTCGGACGAGCCAACTACTCGTATGCCGAGAAATACCTCGCCACGGTGACTTTCCGCGCCGACGCCAGCTCTAAGTTCATGAACGACAACCGCTGGGGATACTTCCCATCGGTGGCATTGGCATGGCGCATCTCATCAGAAAACTTCATGGCCGGCACCAAGAGCTGGCTCGACGACTTGAAACTGCGCCTCTCATACGGTACGGCAGGTAACAACGCCATCCCCACCGGACAGCTCGTGCAGCTCTACAACAACTCGGCCACCACATGGATCAACGGCTTCACCAACTACTGGGCACCCTCGAAGACGATGGCCAACCCCGACCTGAAATGGGAGACAACCATCACACGTAACATCGGTCTCGACTGGACGCTCTTCGGCGGAAAGCTCAACGGTAGCTTTGAGTTCTACAAAAACACCACCAAAGACCTGCTCAACGCCTTCCGCGTGCCCGGAACGGGTTACGATACCCAGTATCGCAACATCGGCGAGACACAGAACAAGGGTTTCGAGGCCACGTTCACATGGCACGCCATCAACAAGAAAGACTGGGGCATCGATATCAACGGTAACATCGGTTTCAACAAAAACCGCGTGAATGACCTTGGAACGATGGATGACTTCGGCGCTTATTCCTACTGGGCCTCTACCGAAATCGGTAACGACTACTGGATTGCCGCCGGCGCTCCGCTGGGACAGATCAGGGGCTATCAGCTCGACGGCAACGGCCGTTACGAGGTGACCGACTTCACAGGATATGACGAGAAGACCAAGAAATGGGTGCTCAAAGAGGGCGTGGCAGACGCATCGGGCATCATCGGCACCGTGCGTCCCGGATCACTCAAGCTCAAAGACCAGCTCACGGTAGACACCGACGGTGACGGCGTGAACGATGCCGGCGACGGTGTGATCACCGATTCGGACAACACCATCATCGGAAACGTGAACCCCGACGCCTACGGCGGTTTCGGAATCACGGCTCATGCATACGGATTCGACCTCTCGGCACAGTTCAGTTTCCAAATCGGCAACAAGGAATACAATGCCAACAAAATCGAGTATACCTCGACAAGTAAGTACTACTATCGCAACCTGATCGACATCATGGCCGACGGTAAGCGATGGACAAACCTCGACCCGCTGACCGGCGAGATATCCAACGACCCGGCACGACTGGCCGAACTCAACGCCAACACCACCATGTGGAGCCCCTATATGAGCAAGTTTGTGCTCACAGACTGGGCTGTCGAAGATGCGTCGTTCCTCAGACTGAACACCATCACATTGGGATACACGCTGCCCAAAGGCTTCACCAAGCGCTTGGGAATCAACAGCCTGCGATTCTATGCCACCGCATACAACGTGTTCTGCATCACGGGATACTCCGGTTTCGACCCCGAAGCAGACACCGTCACCAAGGATGCGCTCACTCCCAATGTTGACTACTCCGGCTATCCCCGCAGCCGTTCGTACGTCATTGGATTGAATCTCAATTTCTAAAGCATAACAGAACACAACGATGAAACAATATATCAGATTATCTATCGTATCCCTCGCTGCCACCGCCCTGACCGCATGCGACATGGATGCCCCCTCTATCTCCAGCCTTGACGGCTCGTCAATCTACTCCGTCTACTCGCTGGCAGAGGCCGAAGTGATGTCAATCAACCAGTCGTTTGGCGAGACTAACTCCTATCGCGGACGTTTCTTGCCCTACTACGGACTCAATACCGACTTGGAAACCATCAGCGCCGGAACGCTGCTCTCTAAGAGTACCGACGACAAGGTGAGCTTGGCCAACTACAACACACTGGCCAACAACGGGCAGATGAATACCGACAACAACGCGTACGCCAAGTTCTACGAGGGCATAGAGCGCGCAAACCTTGCCATCGAGGGACTGCAGAAGTATGGCGACATCGACAACAGACCCGACATGGGACAGCTCTATGGCGAGGCGCTCACCATGCGCGCCGTGATCTATACCGATCTCATCAAGGCATGGGGAGACGTGCCGGCACGCTTCAAGCCCAACAGCAACGACAACATCTACATGCCCCGCGCCAGCAAAGACTCGCTCTACAAGATTCTGCTGGCTGACTTGAAGACAGCCGAGAAATATCTCTACTGGCCCAACCAAAACAACATCACCACAACCGTGGAGCGTTGCAGCAAGGCATTTGCCAAAGGCCTTCGAGCACGCATAGCACTCTATGCCTGCGGATATAACCTCTATGGCGACGGCTATCGCCGCTCCAACGACCCGGCACTGAGTCAGGACAGCATGATGCTCATCGTGAAAAAAGAGTGCGAAGACATCATCAACAGCGGATATAACAAGCTCGGAACGTTCAAGGATAACTTCGTGAAGCTCTGTCAGGACAACACCGGAGCCGGAGCGGAGAGCCTCTGGGAGATTCCGTTCTCTGACGGCCGCGGACGCGTGCTCTATACCTTCGGCGTGAAACACAATGCCAAAGACCAGTACACCGAGCAGGCGCAGGGCGGCGTGAACGGCCCGATACCCACCCTCTACTACGACTATGACGTGGAGGATTCACGTCGAGACATCACCTGTGTGCCCTACGAATGGAGCAAAGACCGTATCGAGGGAAGCACCGACCTGACCACCGTCGACGGCAAGGGAAAGAAGATTCACGCTTACCAGACTCTGCGCAGCATCAACAAGTGGTGCTTCGGCAAACTGCGCTACGAGTGGATGACACGCACCGTGACATCGACCAACGACGACGGCGTGAACTGGCAGTACATGCGTCTCGCCGACGTTTATCTCATGGCCGCAGAGGCAGAGAACTACCTCAACGGCCCGGCAACGGCATGGACCTATATGAAACCCATCCTCAGCCGCGCACTTCCCTCGGCAAAGGTGAACGCCTTGCAAGCCAAATACACTGCCAACAAGAATGCTTTCTTCCAAGGCATCGTAGACCAAAGAGCCTTTGAGTTCGCCGGAGAGATGCTGCGCAAGGCCGACTTGGTGCGCTGGGGAATCATCGACCAGAAGATGCAGGAGTGCAAGGACAAGCTCAACCAGCTGGCCAACCGTCAGGGAGCATACGCCGACCTGCCCTCGAAACTCTATTATCAGATGTATGACGGCGACGGCGACGGACTGCAGGAGAGCATCCGCATCTATGGCCTGAACCACGGAGACAGTGACGAAGCAGCCAAATCGCTTACCGGATACACCTCGAAGAGCTGGTTCGTCGACAGCAAAGACAACTCTAACCTGTTAGCAGACGACTATATCAACGGACTCTATGTGGTGACACCGAGCACGCACTGTCTGTGGCCTATCTGGCAGACTTTCATCAACTCCAGCAACGGATTGCTGAACAACGATGGCTTATACGGCCAGCTGAACAAGTAATAATACTAAAGCAAACACGACAATGAAAAGATCAATCATAATGACAAGTATGTTGGGGCTTACTCTGGCCCTGACATCTTGCAGTGACGTGATGGACGAGATCACCTCGCTGGCACTTGACCGTAACCTCTCGCCCATCAACTTGGAAGCCCGCGTGCAGGACAGAACCAACGTGAAACTGAGCTGGACGACAGTGAACGGCGCAACCGGATATATCATCGAGCAATATGACAACGACAGCCTGTCATTCGATGGCAAGACTGCCTCGGCAACCTATACCGTCTCCGCCGACGACGTGCCCTACACCATTTCGGGCTTGGAGGGTGAGACCGAGTATTCTTTCCGCGTGATGTCGGTGACGGCAGGCGATGACAGTCGCAACTCCAAATGGAGCGAAGCATACGCCAAGACGGGCACCGAGCAGATCATCTACTCGCTCGGCGAGAACGATGTGAAGGCTCGTTCGGTGACCATCACATGGCCCGCGGGGCAGTCGGCCGCCCGCATCGTGGTGACCGATGCCGCCGGAAACATCGCGGCAGACCATGCTCTCACCGCCGATGAGATCGCCGCCGGAGCGGCAACGATTACCGGACTCACGCCCGAGACATCATATTCGGCCAAGATGCTGCGCTCTACCGGCAAGACCCGTGGCACGGTGAGCTTCACCACAGCCATCGAACTGGCCGAGAACGACATCCTCGTGAAAGCCGGTGACGACCTCGCGACGGCCATTGCCAATGCCCCGGCAGGCGCAAGGCTCGTGATTATGCCCGGAACTTACACCATCACAGACGCTGACGGCGTGGTGGCCGCGGGCGCGGCAGA
>DBQL01000050.1:23770-25140 GCA_002305235.1 Prevotella sp. UBA1395
CTTTCGACCAAGTGACGCTCGACGGAACAGGCACCAGCGGTGACCAAGCCATCGTCTTCAAGGCCGAGGGCGAATATAACAGTCTGTCGGTGACCAACTCTGAGGTGAAAAACTATACCAAGGGCTTCTACTATATCAATGTGGCAGCCAACGTGAAGACCATCACCATTGACAACAACGTGCTCTCGAACATCGAGTGCAACGGCGGAGACTTCTTCGACTGCCGTACCGGTGCCATCCAGAACTTGGTCATTACGAACAACACCATCTATGGCAGCTGTGCCGAACGCGACTTCATACGCTATGACGACGCATCGGCCAACTTCCCCGGTGTGGCTCCCGTTATCACCGTAGACCATAACACTCTCGACGGCGTATCGCTCAAAGCCGACGGCACCAAGCGACTGCTCTACATACGCTTTGCCGGCAACAGCATCGCGTTCACCAATAATATCGTGACCAATACTGCCGCAAACTTCTCGAACCAGAGCAAGACCACCGAGCCGACATTCAAGGGCAACTACTACTTCAACGCCCCGAACCTGTTGCCGGGTGGCATCAACGGTAAGTTCTTCGATGCCTCGGGCATCGTGGCCGATCCTGCCTATACGAACGCCGCAGCCGGCGATTTCACCGTGGGCAACGAGGACATCGCCTTTGCCAAGGCCGGTGCGCCGCGATGGATCAAGTAATGGCGAATCATCCTGATATGGCAATCCCCCACCGACCGAGGGTCGGTGGGGGATTGTTTTTTGCGGCACGGCATCCGCATGAATTTCCTCGCAAAAGCCGGGCGTGCGCTTGGCCGACAAAATGAGGAGAAGAAAACCTTGGGAAGAGGTGCCCGTCACACGACGGGATCAGAACCGATAGCTCAATCCCACATTCAAAGAGAACATCACGAGCGATGGCTCGAAGAGGTTATTGCTGTCGTCTCGCTGCAAATGACCATACTTATCGATGTAATAATCATCGCCGGAGCCAAACAGTTGATAGTTCTCATTCCTGTACCAAGCGGCCGAAAGGATATCGGTTCGTACCTGCGCGGCCAAGCGTCGCGACAGCGCAATCTCATAGCCCAAGCTGAATTTTATCGCGAAATAGCCTTTGTTGAACACCGCGAAGCGCCCGTTGTCCTGCCGCGTCTTGTCGGCATAGTGCATCCATCCGGGTGCCAGACCGAAGAACAACGCATTGCGACCCTGCTCCATGAGTACCCTGCCGCGCAGGTCGACGCCCACGAAATGACAGCGCAACAGGTCGCGACCCGAATGGCTGCCAAGGTAGGTGTAGTCTAATCCCAACGCGAAATCACCTCTGAAATAATGGTGCACGGCGGCGGTACCAAAGAATATGGAGGTTTGCGAATG
>DBQL01000049.1:0-4840 GCA_002305235.1 Prevotella sp. UBA1395
TTGCCCAGCGTCATCAACGTGTCTATGGCATTACCATTATATATAACAGGCCACTCTCCGTCATCCCATTCCATTGGCGCCACACAGGTTTCCCGTCCGAGATGATGATAGCTCCCGCCGTAATTGCGATAGGCCAAAAACATCACCCACCACCGACCCGAGCCGTCTTGCACGAAGTCTCCGTGCCCCGTGCCCTGAATTTGCATGTTCTCGCCCTTGGCGTTGCAATTGGTGAGGATGGGATTGGCGGGATTACTCTGATAGGGTCCGTATATGTTCTTGCTGCGCGCAATGGTGAGATGATGTGCCAATTCCGTTCCACCCTCCGAAATCAGGAGATAATAATACCCATCCTTCTTATAGATGTGCGGCCCCTCCGGATACCTTCCCCCGTCACCTTTCCACAGGGGTTTGCCCGGCGATGTCTGCCTGCCGCTCACCGGGTCAATCTCACACAGGGTTATCACGCCGTCGGGATTACTCACCATATAACATTTGCCACCCTCGAAATACAACGAAGGGTCGATGCCTTGTTGTTCCAACCATATCGGCTCGCTCCAAGGACCCCGTAAATTATTGGCCGTCACCATGAAGTTACCACCGTTTCCCACGTTGGTCGTGATCATGTAAAACGTACCATCATGGTACCGTATGGTAGGCGCATAAATGCCCAGCCACGAGTTTGCGCCGGTCAATGGCAACTGCGACGGCCTGTCGAGCACATTGCCAATCTGCTGCCAATGAATCATGTCCTTGCTGTGAAAGATAGGCACTCCGGGAAAATAATTGAACGAAGAGTTGACGGCATAGAAGTCGTCGCCAACCCTGCACACGCTGGGGTCGGGGTGAAAGCCGGCAATAACCGGATTGCGATAACTCTGACCTCGCATGGACCGGCAGCCCAATATGGCCATGACACATAAGAAAAAAATTCTGAGTTTCATTACAAAATTGATTATAACAGATGTCTTTAAGGATGTATTAACATTGCAAATATACAATAATAACAAAAGATACACACCATTTTCATTATTTTATTTTAATTTTGCATCATCGAACAATCACCTAAGAAAACATGAAAATGAAGAAAACCCTGATGACTATTGCAGCTACCTGTATGGTTGGCAACGCCGTTGCACAACATGTAAAACCTGCCATTCCCCAAGATCCAACGATTGAGAAGAACGTCGAGAAATGGATCGGCAAGATGACCCTCGACGAGAAGATAGGCCAAATGTTAGAGCTAAACATCGACTGCTTTGGCAAGATGGAGGTTATCAACCCCAAACTTGACCGCAGCAAGATGCGCAACAAACTGTTGGAAGCCGGCTTCAAGGACGAGCAAATCACCGGACTCATGCGCATGAGCGATGCCGATGTGATCAAGCAATTGGAGAAATACAATCTCGACATCTATACCGGCGACACCAAGATGGTATGGAAAATCAACGAGAACACCCTCGACACCATACTTCAGAAATACAAGGTTGGCTCTATCCTCAACGCTCCGGCCACGCGCGCCCAAACCGTCGACGAGTGGCAACGCATTATCCAAACCATCCAAAAAAAGTCGATGAACCATATCGGCATTCCCTGTATCTATGGTCTTGACAATAACCACGGCACCACCTATATACAGCGTGGCACGCTTTTCCCACAACCCATCAACATCGCAGCCTCGTTCAATACGCAGCTGGCCGAGATGGGAGCGGCCGTCGATGCCTACGAAACCCGCGCGGCCAACTGCCCTTGGGTCTACAATCCTACCATCGATTTGGGTCGCGACCCGCGCTGGCCGCGTATCTGGGAGAGCTATGGCGAGGACGCCATCGTCAATGCACGCATGGTCGAGGCTGCCATCAAAGGCTATCAGGGCGATGACCCCAACCATATTGGCAAATACCATGTCGCCACGAGCGTAAAGCATTATTTCGCATACGGCGCACCCTTCACGGGCAAAGACCGCACCCCGGCCATCATCGCCCCGTCCACCCTGCGTGAAAAATACTTCGAACCTTTCAAGAGAGCCATCCAAGCCGGCGCACTGACCATCATGGTCAACTCGGCCTCTGTCAACGGTGTGCCGCTGCACGCCAGCTACGAATATCTCACCAAATGGTTGAAAGAAGACCTCAACTGGGATGGCATGATCGTCACAGACTGGGCAGATATCAACAATCTCTATACGCGGGAGCGGGTGGCCAAAGACAAGAAAGACGCCATTCGCATAGCCGTTAATGCCGGCATAGACATGAGCATGGATCCATACAGCGTCGACTTCGCCATCCTGCTCAAACAACTTGTCAATGAGGGCAGCGTGAAGATGGAGCGCATCGACGATGCCGTGCGACGCATTCTCCGACTGAAATATCGGCTCGGGCTGTTCGACAATCCCAACACCGGAGGCAAAGACTACCCGCTCTTTGGCAGCGATGAGTTTGCCGGGCGCGCGCTCAACGCTGCCCGCGAGAGCGAGGTGCTGCTCAAAAACGAAGACAATATTCTGCCCTTGGCCAAAGGCAGCAAAATCCTTCTCACCGGTCCCAACGCCAACCAGATGCGATGTCTCAATGGCGGATGGTCGTACTCTTGGCAGGGATCGCGCGTGGAAGACCTCAGCGAGCCATACAACACCATCTACGAAAGCCTCTGTAACAAATATGGCAAAGAGAACATCATCTTGGAACAAGGCGTGACCTATAACGAGAACGGTTCCTACTGGCAAGAGCACACCCCCGAAATAGACAAAGCCGTGGCTGCCGCCCGGAGCGCGGATATTATCGTGGCATGCATCGGCGAGAACAGTTACTGCGAGACACCGGGCAACCTCACCGACCTCACCCTGTCCGAGAATCAGCGCAATCTCGTCAAGGAGCTGGCCAAAACGGGCAAGCCCATCATCCTCGTTCTCAACGAGGGACGCCCGCGCCTCGTTGCCGACATTGAGCCGCTGGCCAAGGGTGTGATCAACATCCTGCTGCCCGGAAACTATGGTGCCGACGCCTTGGCCGACCTTATGGCCGGCGATGTCAACTTCTCGGCGAAGATGCCATACACCTATCCCAAAGAGATCAACTCGCTCATCAATTACGACTACAAGGTCAGCGAAGAGGTGTCGACGATGGCCGGTGCCTACGACTACGATGCCAAGGTGACCCAGCAGTGGGCATTCGGCTACGGACTGAGCTATACCACCTACTCATATAGCAACCTGAAGGTGAGCCAATCCAACTTCAACGCAAGCGATGAGCTGACCGTGACCATCGACGTGACCAACACCGGAAAGGTGGCCGGCAAAGAGAGTGTGCTGATGTTCACCAGCGACTTGGTGGCCTCGACAACGCCCGACAGCCGCCGCCTGCGCGCGTTCCAAAAGATAGAGCTGCAGCCCGGAGAGACCAAGACGGTGACTTTCAGACTCCCCGCCCAAGACATGGCATTCGTCGGGGCCGACGGCAAGTGGATTCTCGAAGAGGGAGAGTTTGTCATCTCCGTGGGCGGACAAGCCCAAAAGGTGAACTGCACGGAAACCAAGAACTGGGAAACTCCCAATATCTAAGCCACCACCCATGAAGATTACTGCTATGAGACCTCTTTCGTGGATCATCATCTCCATCATCCTTTGCCTGCCCGCGCGGGCAAAGGTTCGACTGCACCATCTCATTGCCGACAACATGGTGCTGCAACAGCAGTCGCAAGCTCGTCTTTGGGGGTGGGACAAGAGGGGCAAGACCGTTGCCGTGACCACCTCGTGGGACAACCGCACCTATCGCGCCACCGCCGGTAACGACGGCAAATGGATGGTCAGCGTCAGCACGCCGCATGCCGCAAACACCCCCTACTCCATCACTTTCGACGACGGCGACCGCACCGTCATCAACAATGTGCTCATTGGCGAGGTATGGGTATGTGCCGGACAGAGCAACATGGAAATGCCGATGGGGGGCTTTGGCAACTGCCCGGTCGAAGGCTTCAACGAGGCCTTGACCACTGCCGGCGACTACAGCAACATCAGGTTTGCCAAGATTCCCGCCGTCATGAGCATGACGCCGCTCGATGATGCCGTCTGCGAATGGAAGGTCGTAAGCCCCGAAAGCCTGCCGGACTGCAGTGCGGTGGGCTTCTTCTTCGCGCGCATGGTCAACCGTGCCACCCACATTCCCATCGGACTGGTCTTGGCCAACAAGGGCGGCACACGCGTGGAGAGCTGGCTCTCCGAGGAAAACCTGCGTCAACACACCGACGAGACATTAGACAGCGCGCAAATGGTCACAAACTTCTCGCAGGACTATTACCGTCCGTTGCTATGGGGCAACGGCACCTTCCACCCCATACTCAATTACACCGTCAAGGGCATATTGTTCTATCAAGGATGCTCCAATGTGGGAATGCACGCCGAGAAATATGCCGAACGTCTCGACTTGCTCGTCAAGCAATGGCGCGAGGGCTTCGGGCAGGGCGACATTCCCTTCTATTTTGTGCAGATCGCGCCATATACTTATGATGGCGACCCCGACGGAACGGCATCGGCCTTCCTGCGCGAACAGCAGCTCAAGGCGAGCGACATCATCCCCAACTCGGCCATCGTCTGCACCAACGACTGTGTCTATCCCTTTGAGTCCGGGCAGATTCACCCGCGCCGCAAACAGCCTGTCGGAGAGCGGCTCGCCTATCATGCGCTGCGCAGAGACTATGGCTTTACAAGGCTCAACAGTGAGAGCATGCGCTACAAGAGCATGACTATACAGGGCGACACATGCTATGTGCGCTTTGAGAACGATTACAACGGCATCTCCCGCTTCGACAGTATCGAGGGCTTTGAGGTCGCGGGCGAAGACCG
>DBQL01000049.1:4886-6665 GCA_002305235.1 Prevotella sp. UBA1395
TATTGCTTCAAGAATTTCCAAACAGGCAACCTGAAAAACAACGTGTTGCTGCCCCTGTTCCCGTTCAGGACAGACAATTGGTAACCCCCGGGCGACCGGCAATCATCATCATGGCAGGCTTGATTATAAATGTCGGTCCTGACTGATATGTCAACCCAACTAATTTCAAAGAAATTTTGTTTTGTTGAGAAATTAATGTAGAAAAAATTTGCAACTTTATGAAAAATGGCCTTATATTTGCAAATATCACTTTCTTTCATTATAAAAAAGTAATCAATTTTAACACATGAAAAAAACATTACGATTGTTATTTACCATACTGTTTTTATCGGTATTGGGTCGTATCAACGCATCGGTCATCGATAATTTGACCTTTGACAAGTTAGGATTACCGGTCACTATTTATTATGGTGACTTCAGTGGGAAGTATTTTACATCCAACGCTGTATATGCGGGCAATGCGGCATCGGCAAACAACAAGTATATTCAACTGCGTTCTACCAAACCATCCGGGATCATAACCACATCCTCCGGCGGTAAACTCATCTCCGTTACCGTTACGTTTGTAACGGGTACCATATCCGGTCGTACTCTTGACATATATGGTAGCAATGTGCCATATACATCGTCTGCAGATTTGTATAGTTCCACTTCACAAGGCGAACATCTTGGAGCCTTCTCGTATGATGGCAAAATAACAACTATGAAATTGGATATTACCGGCGACTATGCTTACATTGGTCTTCGTTCCAATTCGAATACCCTTTACTTGGACAAAATATCTATTGAGTGGGACGACACCGGAATGCCTGATAACTCTTCCACATCGGCACCTTCCATTTCAGGTTCTAACCCATTTATGGAAACCACTTTGGTGTCTCTGACCAATCCCAATGCGTCGGGCAACATCTACTATACCACCGATGGCACCGATCCCACGACGGCCTCTACCTTGTACGAAGCGCCGTTCACCATCGCTGCTACCACCACGGTGAAAGCCGTTGTCGTGGATGGCGCGAACAGGAGTGTTGTGACCTCAGCCGTTTTCTTCAAGACCGATCACGCCGGTACGCAGGACGACCCCTATACGGCTGCCGAGGCATACGATATGATTACCGGCGGGGTGAAGCTTTCTCAGGATGTCTATGTCAAGGGCATCGTGTACAGTTCCAACAATCTTTCCTCGGGCACGATTACCTATTACATCACCCTTGACGGCTCGTCGACCAATCAGGTTCAGGTGTATAATGGCAAGAATTTTGACGGAGCCGACTTTACCAACACCGACAACGTTGGCAAAGGCGACGAGGTTGTGGTCAAGGGCGGATTCCTGTATTACAATAACACAAGGGCCGAGATCATCAACAGTCAGTTGGTATCTATCGTGAAAGCCCCCATCGCGGTCACGTTCGGTTCTTCGGGCTATGCCTCACTGTATTACAGCGGGTTGAACCTCACGGTGCCCTTGGACGTTGTGGCCTCGGGCTATAAGCTATCTTCTGCCAACACCTTGGTGGAAAGCGTGACATGGACGGCCGGTGAGGTGATTCCCGCCGGTACGGCAGTGTTGATGCAAGCCGCCGAAGGCACCTACGATTTCTTGGTGGCCGAAAGCGCTACCAAGACCGACGCGGAAAATATCCTGCTCGGCACCGACGGCAATACCACGCCTACGGCCGACGCAAACGCCTATTTCTACAAGTTTGCTTTGGATAACAATGGTCAGAATCCCGGTTTCTACTGGGGTGAGGCCACCGGCGCAACGTTTAAGATGTCGGC
>DBQL01000049.1:6788-11756 GCA_002305235.1 Prevotella sp. UBA1395
AGAAAAACTCTCCGATGGTCGAAGAGCGGAAGCCCGAGACCGTCGGGAATAAACATCGAAAATTATGAAGACATATATCAAACCGACAATAAAATATACGACATTGAGTGATGACGCTGCTTTGATGGCAGCCTCCATGACGATCAACAACACTAATTCTTCCTCCTCCCAGTTGGGAAAAGAGGTGTCGTCCGGCGAATATGAGCGTTTCGAGAAATCCAAGAGTTTATGGGATGAGGAATAAAATAGGCTAAAATCTATTAAGCATTGGCGAAGCTGCGATGAGCATACCTCGCCCCAGCATCTTTCTACATGCTATAAACTTTGTGACTGAAATTGACAAAACCACTCACACGGTGTCGATATTAACAACATGTTGCTTTCCGCAGGGAAAGCAACATAGTATTTGCTCTATTGCCCAAAGATAAAGGATAATCTTCAAAACATGATGTATTGAAGCCTGTGTTGAACATTTGCTTTTGTGCTTTCCAATAGTGCCCCACTCCAAGACGATTGACGACACAATACGTATCGGGCCACGCCAAAATGACAAAATCTGTCACCGGACATGGCCCAAGATGCGGATAAGATCGTGATCCTGATGGTCATACGATCACTTGGTCATGAAACCACAAAAATCAATTGTGTACCAACGTACCGATTTCCTCGCCCGCCATGACCTTCTTGAGATTACCAACTACATCCATATTGAATACGTAAATGGGCAGATTGTTATCTTGGCACATGCAAATAGCCGTGAGATCCATCACTTTCAGTCCGCGCTCAAGCACCTCTTTATAGGTAATCGAGGTAAACTTCGTGGCCGAGGGATCTTTCTCCGGGTCAGCGGTATAGACTCCGTCCACACGTGTACCCTTGAGCATCACGTCGGCCTCGATCTCTATGCCGCGCAACGACGACCCGGTATCGGTGGTAAAATAAGGATTGCCGGTCCCGGCAGAGAAAATGCACACCATACCCTGCTCCATAGCCTCGATGGCCTTCCACTTGTTATAAAACTCACCTATCGGTTCCATACGAATGGCCGTCATGACCTTATTTTTCACTCCAATAGCCCCCAAAGCCGAACTGAGCGCTAACGAATTGATGACCGTGGCACACATGCCCATCTGATCTCCCTTCACACGGTCGAAGCCTTTCTGACTGCCACTCAACCCGCGAAAGATGTTGCCACCGCCAATGACGATACCAATCTGAACGCCCATAGCCTGTATTTCCTTAATTTGCTCAGCATAGTCACTGAGACGGTCGGCATCGATGCCATAGCCTTGATGGCCCATAAGGCTCTCGCCAGAGAGCTTCAACAATATTCTCTTAAATCTTGCCATAGTGATTATATGATAAATTCTATTTCCTTGAATGCGTAACTCCTGATCTGTCCGTTTCGGTCTCGTAGAACGAGATGCCCATCATCCTCCACCTCTACGATAGCCGCCTCAAATTCTCCTGAAACATCACGATAGGTATGAAATCCCCGGTTGCGATAGAGGTGCCCGGCATAGATGGTAGGAATAGTGGCATAATCGCCGTTGAGAATCATCAGTAGGTTGTCATCAATTCGCCTGACGACCTCCTCGAGCAATTCCCTACGATCCACCTCACGCCCGAGTATCTGCCACAATGACACCGGATTGGGGGCATCACCATGAAACTCTTGCTGGTTCACATCTATGCCTACACCGATGATACAGTCTGCGATCTTACCACCAGAAAGCCTGTTCTCGATGAGAATGCCACATATTTTTTTGTCCTGCCAATAGATGTCATTGGGCCATTTGATCGTGAATCCCTCGGAATAACGGCTCAGTGCATCAAGGATGGCCACAGCCACACACTCAGAGATGACAAACTGCATGCCCACAGGAACCCACGTGGGATGACTGAGAATGGAGAATAGCAGATTCTTGCCACGCTCACTCTCCCACGTGTTCATGCCTTGTCCTTTGCCGGCCGACTGGTAGTCGGCCGAGACAACCACCAAACGCGGCACGGTCTGACTATCGTCTGCAGGCAAACGTAACTTCTCGGCACAATAGCGATTGGTGCTTTCTGTTTCGTCAAGGTAGATGAAACGGATACCCGTATCAGGCTTTTTCTTCTTAAACAAGGAGAGGATTGAACGCATCTTCGATATGATTGATTTGTATTTCGGCACTGTCTTTGTGCCCGACAACGCCCACTATATCAAAACGTAACTGCTCCACAATGTCGTTCATCGTTACGTACTGGTTGGCGGCACGACCGAGATGGCGTATCTTGCGCATGTCGACGGCATCTTCGGGGTCGGTGATGTCGTCGGTGGTGCGGGTTTTCACCTCCACAAAGACCACCGTATGACGGTCGGGAGTCTTGCAGATAATGTCCACATCGACCTTACAACGGCCATAACGCCAGTCTCGCTCAAGGATAATATACCCTTGTTTTTGAAGATATTCCGTGACATAGTCCTCGCCCCATGACCCTAAAACGTTGTGTTCTGCCATAGTCCATAATGATATATGATGCAAAAATAGCGGTTTTCTTCCACACTTCAAAAAGAAAACTTTACTTTTGCATCTAAAAGCGATAACTATCGCCTAACAATGTCACACCTTTTAAAAAGATTATGGAACAACAAGAAATAGACGAGCGGTTCATGCAGATGGCTATCAAAGAAGCGGAGGCAGCCCTCGCCCAAGGAGAGATTCCCATCGGCGCAGTCATCGTCAGCCACGGTAGGATTATTGCCCGGGCACACAACCAAACCGAAACCCTGCACGATGTCACGGCTCACGCAGAGATGCTGGCCATCACCGCGGCAGCCGATGCCTTGGGCGGAAAATACCTGCCCGACTGCACGATCTATGTCACCGTGGAACCCTGTGTGATGTGTGCCGGCGCACTGGGGTGGGCACAGATAGGACGTATTGTCTACGGCGTGGGAGAGGAAAAACGAGGATACCAACGTTTTGCGCCTCGCGCGCTACACCCCAAGGCCACTGTCACCACAGGTATCTTGGAAGACGAGTGCAAGGCTCTGATAGTAGACTTCTTCAAGCAGCGTAGGTAAATACCCTTAGGGCCAATGCCTCGGCAGGTGGCTTGCTACCATGACAGAGACACCTCGAGCCTCCTTTCCGATCGGACATTGGTCAGAAGCATTGGGCTTGCAATCACAAGCAAGGGCCGCATCATGGTTTGTCCTGATGCGGCCCTTGTGATGATATGGTCAAAAGGCAGCAAATTATTTCACCAAAACCACCAAATATTTACTGGTACTCCAGAACAACTGAGGATTGGTAATATTAAGCACATACTGGTTATTGGCATCGCGAGAGAGCGTGTAACTGCTCGAGGGATGCATGGTAAGCAGTTTGGCCGACTTTGAATAAAGCTTGATCACCTTGTCCACACGAATGTCGATCTTGGTGAAATAGTTCTTGTTGAAACTACCCTGCAACACCTTTCCATCTACAAGGATGCGCTGTTCCTTGAGTTCCCTCTTGTTGCCAAACACATACCAAGCTGTGTTGAGCTGCATGTCCTGACCACTGATGGTCTGCGATTTCTGCTCGCTCTCGGCTTTGAGGTCTGACACGTTGGTGTTAAGATTGTTGATAGTCTCATCCAATTCCGCGATATGAATGTCCTTAGAGTCAAGCTCCGCGCGTAGTTGTTGCAGCTGCTGGTCCTTTTCTCCCAATTGTTTGATCATCGATTCAATGGTCTTGCTCATCTCCGAACCTTTGAAATTGCTTTCTTTCAACTGTTTCTGAAGTTTGGCGATGAGTGCCCTGTTCTCTTTCATACGGGTAGAGATAAACTTGATGTTTTCTCTGATCTGCTGTGCCTTGTTGGCACCCTCGCCGTTCTTGGCAAGGCTCAGTCGATTCTCGGCCTCATTGATCTCACGAAAACCGCTTTGAATCTCGTTCATCGTGGCCATCATGTCATTGATCTCATTGTCACGCTGTGAGATGATTTTTTGCAAAGAATCATTCTCTGCCACACGCTGAAGATCTACCGGAGCTTCCTTCTTCTGGTTACAACCCGTGGTAAACAACAGTACCAAGGCTATAAATAAAAACACGTTTTTTTTCATATTTCAATGTCTTTTGGGTTCTTTGACTTATGCTTCAGATTTTCTTTTCCTGCCAAAACAATGACGATCTCGCCCCGTGGCTCGGTAGACTCGAAGTGAGCGATGACCTCTGATAACGTGCCACGCACATGTTCCTCATGCAATTTGGAAATCTCGCGCGACACACTCACCTGCCTGTCCTCGCCAAAAGTCTCGGCAAACTGCTTGAGTGTTTTCAGCAGTCGGTAGGGCGACTCGTAAAACACCATCGTGCGTGGCTCTGCCTTCAAGCTCTCCAACTGTGTCTGTCGACCTTTCTTCTGCGGCAGAAAGCCTTCAAAGCAAAACCGGTCACACGGCAATCCTGATGATACCACCGCGGGAATGCAGGCCGTGGCACCCGGCAATGTCTCAACAGTGATACCCGCACGCGAGGCCTCACGAGCGAGATAAAACCCCGGATCGCTGATGCCGGGGGTGCCGGCATCACTGATGAGTGCCACCGTTTGACCGGCTTTCAACCGTTCCACGATGCCCGCTGCAGTGCCATGCTCATTAAACTTATGATGCGAAATCAGGTGATTCTTAATATCAAAATGCTTGAGCAAGATGCCCGATGTACGGGTATCCTCTGCCAAAACCACATCAGCCTCCTTGAGAATGCGAATGGCACGCAACGTCATATCTTCCATGTTACCCACTGGAGTGGGTACAATATACAGTATGCCCATAATACGTAGCAAATATAAGTAAATATTCCCCGAGATACAAGGAAATAGATAAATTCTTTACATTTTTTAAGTTCCTTGAACTATGGGCATAACTATTCAGTTCCCCACCTTTTTCCTATTGAGCCGACATTCATGCCGCGCTCATCGTCACGCCGC
>DBQL01000049.1:11768-14534 GCA_002305235.1 Prevotella sp. UBA1395
GTGAATGGTCGGGGCGACAGGATTCGAACCTGCGACCTCCTGGTCCCAAACCAGGAGCGCTACCGGACTGCGCTACACCCCGAAACAAAAGCGGGAACGGACACCACGGGCACCCTCTTCCGTTTTGCGTGTGCAAAGGTATATCTTTTTCGTGATATGACCAAGACTTTTCCCGACTTTTTAAGGAGGGGCGCAACCACCATCGCGCCCTTGCCGCCGAACCTGCCGGCCTCGGGGTCTCACACCTTGAAATATTCCTCGAGGGCCATCCGCGCGCTGCCTTCCTCGTTGGGCAGGTCTTCGATGATACGGCCGTTCTCGAGCAATGCGATACGGTTGCTGATGTCTACCGTGTGTTGCAAATTATGGCTGCTCACCAATATCGTGGCACCCGTCTCGCGGTGATAATCCACCAACATCTGCTTGAGAATGTTCTGCCCCGAGGGGTCAAGAAAATTGAATGGCTCGTCGAGTACCACCAGTTCGGGCCGTGAGAACAGCACGGAGATAATGCCTACCTTCTGTTTGTTGCCTGCGCTGAAATTGCGGATATACTTCTTTTGCCCGAAGATCTCACCGTTGGCAAAGGCCAAAAACGGCGCGACCACAGAGTCTTCCATCCTGTCCCAGTCGATAGCCGGGCGGCCGTTGATCTTCGCGATGAAATCGAGGTACTCCTCGGGGGTGAGGAAATCGATCAGGAAACCGTCGTCGATATATGCTCCCGTCATCGTCTTCCAGTCTTCCGTCAGCGCAGGGTTGATGGCTCCCGACTGCCCGTCGAGACCTTCTTGCGGGGTGAGCAACACCTCACCGCCGTCGGCCTGCAACAAGTCGAGCATGAGTCTGAACAGCGTGGTCTTGCCCGCGCCGTTGTTACCTACCAATCCGAGTATGTCTCCATGATGAATCTGAAACGAGGAGATGTCTACCGCCGTCTTTTCTCCAAAAGACTTCGTGAGTTGATTGATGTCGATTTGCATGGTTATCTTGTTTAATCTTATAACCCGTCTTGGGCCTGTTTATTGCATGCGGCCCCGCAAAATCGTGTTTCCGTGGCAAATCTGCTGTTGTGACGGCCTTGGCAGCATGGCTCTGCATCGGCTCCGCGGGGCTCCCTCTGACCCGCCGCCCCATCGTGTCGGCAGCCTCGCGCCACCCTCTCAGCCGAGATATTTGGCCAAAATCTTGATGTTGCCGCTCTCGCGCAGCTTCAAGATACTCTTCTCCCTGATCTGTCTCACACGCTCGCGCGTAAGACCCAACCGGTCGCCAATCTCCTCCAGTCCCAACTCATGGCAGCCTATGCCGAAGCATTCCTTGACGATGGTAACCTCACGGTCTTTCAGCACCTGCTCGAGCACCCTGTTCAGTTCCAATGTCATGCTCTCGTGGTCCACGCCGCGATCGGTCATGCTGTCGTCGCCACCGGCCATCAGGTCGGCCATCGAGTTGTCCTCACCCTCCTGAAAAGGCGCGTCGATGCTCACGTGGTTGCCGTCGGCCATCATGCTCTGCACAATCTTCTCGGCATCGACATCCACCTTATCGGCCAGCTCCTGCGTGCTCGGCCTGCGCTCGTATTTCTGCTCGAAACGGTTGATCTCATGGTTGATCTTGCTCAGCATGCCCACCTGATTGAGTGGCAGCCGCACGATGCGGCTTTGCTCAGCAATGGCTTGCAAAATGCTTTGCCGGATCCACCACACCGCATAAGAGATGAACTTGAAGCCGCGCGTCTCGTCAAACTTATCGGCAGCCTTCATCAGTCCGATGTTTCCCTCGTTGATCAGGTCGGTGAGCGACAGCCCCTGATGCTGGTACTGCTTGGCCACGGAGACCACAAAGCGCAGATTAGAGACGATAAGCTTCTCCTTGGCACGCTCTCCCTCACGGCCCCCCTTTCTGATTTTTTGGGCAAGAACAATCTCATCCTCGATCGAGATCAAGGGCGCGCGTCCGATCTCTATCAGGTATTTGTCCAAGGCTTCACCGGCACGATTGGTGATACTCTTCTGAATTTTAAGCTGTCTCATAATCAAAAAACGAAATAATGTGAGGTTTGGGCCTCGCCAAAGCTCAAAAAAACACCGACACGAATGGGTCATCACAATACCGACGGGATATGACCGTCATGCCACAAGCGGCAACAGCTTGTCGCGACACAGGCACGACAAAGCGACGCCACGCCCCGATAAGCAACTACGCCCCAAGCAAGCACAGGGTAAACACCTACCCATCACGACACGGCCGCCAAACTCTTTGGCGGGCAAATGACCGATTTACCTTGAAAGATAATAAAAATTCGTGTAAAACGGAACATTTTCAGGGATTATTTACGAAACTATAACGTTTGATGATGAATTTTTAACGGGAGGCAAGCCACATACCGCCCGTCGCCTCGCTGGGCACTTTACGCTCATGCGTCACCCGACGGCCCCCGCCCTATCCGACCATTGCCGATTCGTCATCACACGATTTCCACGACAATGCCGAGTCGGGGGGCGACACCGCAACATGTATTGTCTCTCATCGGAGGCAGGTTTAGACAGCACCCCGAGAAGCCTGTCGGAGCGTCATCTCTCCCACGATCGGGATTGCATAATTATCCGCCCCAAAACCCGTCGAGACCCAACCCCGAACGCCTGCCGACCCCTTGCGTTCTCCGACCTGATTTCTTCGCGTCGCGAAAGCTATCTAATCGTCGCGCGATTACTATCGTTTCACGACGCGATTACTATCGTTTCGCGACACGAAAAGATAGCA
>DBQL01000221.1:0-3090 GCA_002305235.1 Prevotella sp. UBA1395
CGCCAAAGGTGAATGTGCGGGCCGAGGGATATGCCCCGAAATCGGAACCGCCACTCACTTCGGGGTCGTAACCCGAGTAGGGGGTGAGGGTGAAGAGGTTGGTGGCGGTGGCATAGAGCCTGACGCTCACCGGTATCGACTTGGGCAAGGCCGGGCGATAGCCCACCGTGAGGTTTTTAAGTCGGAAGTATGACGCGCTCTGCACATAGCGGCTGTCGATGTATGAGAATGGTCGGGCGTTGCCGGCGTATGGCAGCGTGTTGCCGCCCGTGGCCTCTGTCCATGAGCCCAGCACGGTGGTGAGCACGTTATACGAGTCGCCCGTCTGCTCCAAGCGGCGCTCGAGGCCGTTGTAGAGCTTGTTGCCGTGGCTGCCCGAGAAGACTGCCGAGGCGTCGAAGCGGCCGGCTTGAAGCTGTGAAGAGATGCCGTAGGTGAGGTCGGGCTGTATGCTTCCCAGCACCGTGCGGTCTTTGGCGTTGATCACGTGGTCGTTGTTGGTGTCGACAAACTTCACGTCTCCCGCTTTGGGAGTGATGCCGTTCACGGTGGGCAGCTTGCTCACATCCTCGCCGGCTTGTACGATTCCGGCAAACTCAAGGCCGTAGAACGAGCCCAGTGCCTCGCCTTTGCGGATGATTTGCTGATTGGCCGCACCTTGGATGATGTCGCTCGCGCTGCCGATGCTCGTCACCTCGTTGTGGTTATGGGCGATGTTTGCGCTGACGGTCCAGTTGAGATGGCGGCGCTTGATGATTGTGCCGTTGACGGCAAACTCTATGCCTCGGTTCACCACGTTGCCCACATTCTGCAGCTGTGTGGTCACGCCGGTGGAGAATCCCACGGGCACAAGGAGCAGCAGGTCGCTGGTTTTCTTGTAGTACAGGTCGAGCACCACGCCGAGACGGTCGCCCCAAAAGCCGGCATCCACACCCGCGTTATAGCTTGCGGTGGTCTCCCATTTCAGGTCGTCGTTTACCGCATTGCTCTTGGAATAGTTGGAGGAGCCGCCGTAAGACCCCGTGGAATAGGAGGTGGAGAAGGCGTAGTCGGGAATCTCCTGATTACCCACCACGCCGCCGGAGAGGCGCAGTTTGAGGTAGTCTAACTGCTTGACGCCCTTGAGGAAGTTCTCCTTGTCGGCGTTCCAAGACAGGCCCAACGAGGGGAAATAGCCCCAACGGTGGTTCTTGGCAAACCGGCTCGAGTTGTCGGCACGGAATGTCGCCGTGGCGTTATAGCGGTCTTTCAGCGAATAGTTCACACGGGCGATGAGCGAGTTGAGCGTCGATTCGCTGATGCCTGTTTGCGGAGTGTAGATGCCTGAGCCTCCTCCGAGGTTGTATTGCTTCAGTGTCTCGTTGGTGAAATGGTTGGTGCGGATGGCGCTGTAAGTCGACGTGGAGGTCTGACGGGTATATCCCGCGAGGGCGTCGATGTGGTGGATGGTAGCGAAATCCTTGACATAGTTCACCGTATATTCTTGTTGCCACACGTCGGTCTGACGGTTTCCCACACCGCCGATACCCTCTGTTGCCAGTCCCAAGGAGGTGTAGGCACCCGAGAAATAGTTTTGGGTGAGCTTCTCACTGTTCAGTCCGAGGGCGGCCTTGAAGGTGAGATCGCCCAAGCGATAGGTGGCCCAGATATTGTTGAGAAGGTAGTTGTTGACGTTCTCGGCCACGCTCTCGCGGAGGTCATAGACCGGGTTGGCGGCATGGTCGCCGATGGCAAAGTAGGCATACTCGTAGGGATTGGTGAAGTTGTAGGTGCCGTCGGCATTGTAAACATTCACCACCGGGGGCATGAGCAGGGCATAGACAAAGCTGTTGGTGATGCCTGCCGAATAGGGTGAGGAGTTGTAAACGGTCTGCTCTGTGGTCGTGAGACCGTTCTGTTTGCTGCGTCCGTAGGTGGCGTTCACGCCAAACTTGAGGTTCTTCTGCAGCTCCCATTCCACGTTAGTGTGGAAGTTATAGCGTTGGAATCCGGAGTTGATCACCACGCCTTCTTGGTCGGTGTAGTTGGCAGAGAAGGCATACCGGCTCTTCTCCGTGGCTCCGGTGATGCTCAGTTCGTGGCTTTGCTGCACGGCGATGCGCAACACTTCGTCTTGCCAGTCGGTGCCCTCGCCAAGCGAGGCAATCTGCTCGTCGGTATAACCGGCCTTGTTGTTCCAGTAGGTTTTTTGGTATTCGGCCCACTGCGAGGCATTGAGCAGGTCGAGTTTCTTGCTCACCTTGCTCACGCCGATGCTGTAACCGTAGGTGATATCGGCCTTCTTGTTACCCAAAGCACCCTTCTTGGTGGTGATGAGTATCACGCCATTGGCACCCCGGCTGCCGTAGATGGCTGTGGCGCTGACATCTTTCAGCACCTCGATGCTTTGGATGTCGTTGGGATTGATGGTCGCCAAGGGGTTGAGTCCGCTCTCGATGGCGCCAAGGCCCGTGCCGCTATTGGCCGCGTCTTTGAAGTAGATGAATCCGTCGACAACATACAATGGCTCGTTGCTGGCATTCACCGAGTTGCCGCCTCGAATGCGAATGCTGCTCTCTGCGCCGGGCTGTCCGCTGGCGGCAGTGACGTTAAGGCCGGCCACCTGACCACCCAGCGCACCGTCCAAAGAGGCCGATGTGCTGTTGGCAAAGACATCCGACTTCACCGATACGACCGAGCCGGTGAGCTGTGTGCGGCTTTGTGTGCCATAGCCTACGACCACCACTTCCTTCAAGAAGTCGCTTGTCACGCGCAGTTTGACGGCGATAGGCTCTTCGGCGTCATAGACCTTGATCTCCTGTGAGCGGTATCCGGCATAGCCTACGGAAAGTGTCAACGGGGTGTTCTGGGCGGTCTGAAGCGTGAAATTGCCTTCCACATCGGTCACAGTACCTTGTCCGGGCTGCCCCTTGATGGTCACCGTGGCGCCGATCAACGCCTCACCGGTGTGTACGTCTACTACCTGACCGCTCAGCTCCGACTGTGCCAAGAGATGGTGAGGAAGGGCTATCAGTGTGATGGAAAATATGAATTTGAATAACTGTTTCATCTCGAAATGTTGTTGAATGTTGTGTTTAGCGCGGCGTGATG
>DBQL01000221.1:3212-5125 GCA_002305235.1 Prevotella sp. UBA1395
AATAGCGCTTGCCGTTTCCTCCCCACGTGGGGGAGGAAGTGCAATGGCTGTCGAATTACTTTTGGGCGGTGTATTGGTCTACCTTCGTCGACTCTTGGGCGACTTCCTTTTCGGATAGTTTAAGCAGACCGAACTGGTGGTTGTAGCCTGTGCCTTGGGACAAAATCCATGACACAAAAGCGTCTATTGTACGGTTGTTGGTGTATGAGAATCCTATTTTTTCAACCGGGATGCCCTTCACATGGGTGTTTTCCAACACGCCGATGAGATTGTCTAACGACGACACGGAGGTCTTGAACTCCTGACCGGCATCAATGGGAAGCACGGCGAGGTTGTCCTTGAGCTGTCGGCTTTGCAGGTCGTAGACATTCGGAAGGGCATTGAATGTCACACCCTTGGGGTCTTCGGCGATGGCCGAGTTGAGGTAGAAGTCGTCTCCTGAAATACGTTTTCCGCGGAAGTTATCGGCTTGCTCGCCATAGTAAGAGGCAAAGGGGGCGGCCAAAGAACCATTGCTGTTGCCGGCGTATACCACCACTTGCTCGAGCGTTTTATCCTTGTTGTCGGCCTCTTCCACGTCGTCTCCCACAAAGAAGAGCTTTTTCAGGCTCTTGGTGTTGAGCGACTTCTTGGCCAAAACCTTTTCGGCTTGGGAATCTTTGGAGGTCACGGGAAGGATGGCATACTGTGCGAAAAACACGGTTTTCGCACCGGGAGTTACCTCGGTCTTCTCTTGAAGGATGACGCTGACGCTGCTTTTCTTCTTGCCGGCAGCTGTTTGTGCGATGGCGAAATGAGCCTCGGGATTACTCTTTTGGTACTCTCCGATCCATTTTTCAACAAGCGGACGAACGAATCGGGGGGCGTTCACATAATACGTGGGATTGATGGTGGCAGACTCGTTGCTGCCGGTATTATCCTCGGCCCAAGCTCCGATAACGTTCAAACTGAGTGCTAATGACAATGCTGCTGTAAGCAAATTCTTTTTCATATCCTAAAACAATTTTAATGATTCTGTATAGTTGGTTACTCAAGTCGGTCATGATCTGCCGACGTATGGATGTTGCTTGGCAACACATTCGCATACAGACATTGTACATTCGCTTCATAATGCTTCTCCGTTAAGTTTCTTAATGTTTACGGTTGCAAAATTAACGCTTATTGACAAAATGAGCAATCCCACGCCCGTGGTATTTACATTACCATGAGCGTGGGATGTATTCTACCACGAATGTGGTATGGTTACCGGTCTATGCGGCCTCCGGAGCCGTTCAGATTGGCCATAATCTCTGCCTCGGTCACTAAGTTTTGGTCGCCGGGAATGGTGTTTTTCAATGCCGATGCCGACACGGAGAAGTCGAGACAAAGCCGGTCATCGTCGGGCCATCGCATGCGGGCGTGGATGAATGCGGCCACCCACGCGTCGCCAACACCCATTTGGTCGACAATCGGCTCGATGTCATAGAACCGCGAGGTGTATATCTTTCCCTCGGCCCAAAGCACCGCAGCATTGACGTGATGCTGGAAAGAGAGTTGGTTTCGGTGCCCGATGAGCATGCGTTTGCATCGTGGGAACATCTTGTGCAGCTTGTCGAAATAGCGTGCGTAGGCCTCCAAGTCGAACCGATAGGTATCATCGGTTGCGGTGAAGGGGATGGGTTCGAGTCCGCTGGCCATATACCACTCGTTCTGATCGCCAAACACAAACGAACTGTATCTCATGAGTTCGGCGAGCGACTGTCGCGCGTTGGCACCGGGATATTTCCATAAAGTGCCCCGGTAGTTGATGTCGCAGGTCAGTTCGATGCCCCGTTCATCGGCCATGGCCACGGCGTCCATTGTGGTGTCCAAGGCCGCCCGACTCGTGGCACAGGTGATTCCCGAGCAGTGGAAGAGGCCGGCATCCTTGAAGA
>DBQL01000221.1:5173-12845 GCA_002305235.1 Prevotella sp. UBA1395
CCGAGTTGGCGCAAATGCATGAGCGCGGCGTCTCCGATAGGATTGTCGGGCACACGGGTCACATACTCTACATGGTCTCCCAGCTGTGCCAAACTCACCGCCACGTTGGCCTCTGACCCACCGTAGGCACCGTCGAAGCCATCGCCTTGGAACAGTCGCTGACTGCCATGCTTGGACAATCTCAAAAGAATTTCACCGAAGGTAACTATTTTCATGGAGGTGATATATTCAAGAAGTTAAGAAGAAAGGGAGTTAAGAAGCAAAGACCGATGTTGGGAAACCTGAAAGAAGAATACCTGTGATACCCTTCGTATCGGCGTTGTCTGCACTTCTCAACTTCCTTACTTCTTAACTTCCCGATAAAACAGTGTTTATTTGGCCGCCTCAACCAAGTCGCGTGTGTCTCGTGCAATGACGATCTCCTCATCGGTAGGGATGAGCACCACCTTCACTTTCGAGTCGTCGGCCGAGAGTATTTGTTCTTTTCCCCGACAGTTGTTGCGCTCCTTATCCATCTTCACGCCCAAGTAATCGAGGCCGCTGCAGGTTTCCCATCGCATGCCGATCTGGTTCTCACCCACACCGGCAGTGAACACGATGACATCCACACCGTTCATCGCCGCGGCGTAAGAACCGATGTATTTCTTGATGCGATAGTTGTACATCTTCATGGCGAGCACGGCGCGTTCGTTGCCCTCACGCTCGGCCGCCTCCACCTCTCGCATGTCGCTCGAGATGCCCGAGATGCCGAGTACACCGCTCTCCTTGTTCAAGAAGTCGGCCATCTCTTGCGGCTGCTTGCCCAGTTTCTCCATGAGGTAGGTCACCGCACTGGGGTCGATGTCTCCCGAACGGCTGCCCATCATCACCCCGGCCAAGGGTGTCAGACCCATCGAGGTGTCGATCACCTTACCGTTTTTCACCGCCGCGATGCTTGCGCCGTTGCCGATATGGCATGTGATTACCTTGGTGTTGTCATAGTCGAGGCCGAGAAATTCGCATGCGCGTTTGGATACATAGCGATGGCTGGTGCCGTGGAATCCATAACGGCGCACATGGTATTTCTGATAGAGTTCGTAGGGGATGGCATAGAGATAGGCATAGTCGGGCATGGTACTGTGGAACGCGTTGTCGAACACTGTCACCTGCGGCACGTTAGGCATGAGGGCGTCTACGGCGCGGATGCCCCTCAGGTGTCCGGCGTTATGCACCGGTGCGAGGTCGACGAGGCTCTCGATGCCTTGCTCCACCTCGGGTGTAACGATGCAACTTTTCTCAAAGAGGTCGCCACCCTGCACGATGCGATGGCCCACGGCATCGATCTCGTCGAGGCTCTTGATGGCCCCGATCTCGTCATCGAGGAGGCATTTGAACACCAGCGCCACGCCTTCTTTATGCGTGGGCAGGTCGGCCATGATCTGTTTTTTCTCTCCGTTTTCGAGCGTCACCTTGATGAAAGCCTCATCCAGTCCGATGCGCTCCACGCCGCCTTGAGCCAGCACGCTCTCGTCGGTCATGTCATAAAGTTTGTATTTTATGCTTGAACTTCCACAGTTCAATACCAAAATTTTCATATTAAGAATTATAACTTTTGAATGTTGATTTACGAATTATCGGTGACGATTGATGAATGACGAATGTGTTATCTTGCCGCGCTAAGTTACGGTTGCTTGTTTTTTGCGGTTTTGGTGATGGCTGTAAGCAGTTTTTTCAGCTCCTCGCAATCCGCGTAGATGGATTCAAACTGGTCTCTGACCAGCAGTCGGGTCGTATACAGCAGTCTCAACCAGTATAATGTTTCGTTACACTCCTTGAGTGAGATATAAATCTTTGCGATGAAGTCATTGTGACTGATGGCGCACTGAGCTTCAGACATGTTGGCCCCGATGCTTGTGCCACTCCTGAAAAGTTGGTCCGCAATGCGGTATTCCCGTTTCTCTTCGTTGAGGAAACGGGTGAGGTTGTAAATACGAACGGAGAAATGGAGACACTTCTCTTCCATCAAAGTACCCAACTACTCCTCAGTCCACATTATGCCTTTTGTCATTGCGGAGCAACCATTCGTCACTCCTCATTCCTCATTCACCATTGCTTTTGGCATCCTGTGCCTGACATGCCGTGATAGCCATCATATAATATATGTCGTCTACCGAGCATCCGCGGCTGAGGTCGTTGACCGGTCGTGCGATACCTTGGAGGATAGGTCCGATGGCTTCTGCGCCTCCGAGACGCTGCACGAGCTTGTAGCCAATGTTACCCACCTCGAGGTTGGGCACCACCAATACGTTGGCCTTGCCGGCCACGTCGCTCTGCGGAGCCTTCTTGGCGGCGGTCGAAGGGTCGAGCGCGGCGTCGGCCTGCAGCTCGCCATCCACCTTCAGGTCGGGGAATTTCTCCTTGGCAATCTTTGTGGCTTCCACCACCTTGTCGATGATATACACGCTCTTGCCGGTCTCCTTGTCGATGGCATCCTTGGCCGATCCCTTGGTCGAGAAGCTCAGCATGGCCACCACGGGGTTTTGGAACCCGGCCACGCTCTTAGCCGTTTGCGCGGTGGTATAGGCTATCTGTGCCAGCTGGTCGGCGGTGGGGTTGGGTGTCACGGCCACGTCGCCCATCACCACGATACCGTTTTCGCCGTATTGCTGCTCGTGGGTGAGCACCAGCATGGCTCCGCTCACGCAGGTAACACCCGGTGCGCACTTGATGATCTGCAGGGCGGGGCGCAGGGTATCGCCCGTGGTGCTGAGCGCGCCCGATATCTGTCCGTCGGCGTCGCCGGCCTTAATGATCATACATCCCAAGTAAAGGTTGTTGGTAGTCACCAGTTCACGGGCCTGTTCTATGGTCATGCCCTTCTTTTTGCGCAGCTCGGCGAGCTGTGCGGCATATTCTTCGGTCTTGTCGAAATGGAGCGGATCCACGATGGTGGCCTTGTCGATGTGTTGCAGTCCCCACTCGGCGGCCTCTTTCCTGATATTCTCGGGGTTGCCGATGAGAATGAGTTGGGCAAGGTCGTCGGCAAGCACTTTGTCGGCTGCCTTTAATGTTCGTTCTTCCTCTGCTTCGGGCAGAACGATGCGCTGTTTGTCAGCCTTAGCACGCGCAACGATGTTTTCTAATAAACTCATATTTTGATTTTAATCGATTAGACGTTTGTTATCTGCCACAAAGGTACTTATTCTTTGCGAGCCGAGCAAGAGAATCATGGATGGGCTTGGGTTAAATGTCGTTAACATTTATACTTTTTACAGTTTTCTTCCGTCATTATCTCCGTTTTGTTATATTCCGCTTTGATAATCAGTGGATTTATTCGGGTTCCGCGACAAGGTTTGTTGTCTTGGCCATGTTGTCCCCGGGGTGGGGCTGCGAGGGCCGGTCGGGCTGCGAAAGAGAAACGGGGCGTCGGTCGGATGCGATGTGCGCACGGGCGCGTCATGGTGGCAGGCGAGGGGCAGAGGGCGGGTATCATTGTCAAGAAAACTATACGAAAAACAGCCCTTCCGGTTTTCTTGTTCCGACAAAACACACCGGTCGTTAAGCGTCCAAAACGCCGTTTTGCCACCGCCTCATCGCGTTGGAAGACCCATGATACGGGCCTCGCCGCGCGATGACTGCCTTTTCGCGCGGCGAATACAGTCTTTTCGCACGGCGAATGCTATCTTTTCGCACGGTGATTACTATCTTATCGCAAGGCCCAAGTTGCGTTTGGGCGGGACGAAAAGGGCATTTTGCAGTGAGGAAAGAATGGGTTGCTTGTGTAAGTTGTTGATTATTAGTTGGTTGGTAAATTGTTCCATTTTGGGCGTGTACGCCCTCACGGTTTTCTTTTTTCAGAATAATCGCGGCACACGGAGGTTTTTTTCAAGATTTTTCATGTTTTTTTTCCCGGTCGGAACAAATGGCCGGCGGGGCGGGTCAATGGGTGTGTGCACTGCCGAGGGCAGTATGGCGACGGTGTACGGGCATGGTGGCGGGCATAGGGTGGTGGGGCGATGCGCCTGACTTTCGCCCCCGTTCATCCCGCCATCTCTTTGGCGAGGATGCTCTCCAGCTCCTCGGCCGAGAGGCGCAGGCGGAACCTGCCCTTGATGGCCACACTGATGCGGCCCGTCTCTTCAGACACCACCACGGCGATAGCGTCGGAGTCTTGCGAGATGCCCATTGCCGCACGGTGGCGCAATCCCAGCTCCTTGGGAATGTCCATGCTGTGGCTCACGGGCAGGATGCAGCCCGCCGCCTTGATGCGTTTCTTCGAGATGACCATCGCGCCGTCGTGCAGGGGCGAATTCTTGAAGAAGATGTTCTCGATCAACAGCTTGTTCACGCCGGCATCTATCAGCTCGCCCGTCTGCACAATATCGTCGAGGGGGGTGGCCCGCTCAATGACGATGAGTGCGCCCACCTTGCCTTTGGCCATGTCCATGCACGACCATACGATGGGCATGATGGTCTCCTTGTTCTCCGTTTGCTCCACCTCTTTCTTGGGAGCAAACAGCTTGACGAAGTTTCTCACGCGCTGACGCTCGCCGAGTTGGTACAGAAACTTGCGAATCTCATCCTTGAACAGCACGATGAGACCGATCACGCCGACGCTCACCAGCTTGTCCATGATGCTGCCCATGAGGCGCATCTCGAGCACCTGCGACACGAAGAGCCATGTCAGTACGAACAGCATGATACCGATGAACACGTTGAGCGACCGGCTCTCTTTCATCAGTCGGTAGATGTAATAGAGCATCAGGGCGACAAGAAAAATGTCGATGACATCCTTGATTCCGAATTCAAAAAACATAGATGGCTTGTTTATGGGTTGGTGGGTGTGGGCATTGGGGCGGGCCGGCAGTGGCTTGGCGCGGTGGGTCGGCGGTGTGCCGCCGGGTGTCGTCGCCCTTGATCAGACCGGCGTCTTGAGCTGTCGGCAGAGCTTCACGGCCTCTACTGCCTCTTTCACGTCGTGCACCCGCAGGATGGCGGCACCCCGCATCAGGGCGATGGTGTTGAGCACCGTGGTGCCGTTGAGCGATTGGTCGGCCGTGATACCGAGCGTCTGATAGATCATTCGCTTGCGCGAGATACCCACGAGTACGGGCAGATCCATCACCGAGAAGCGGTCGGTTTGTTCGAGAAGGGCGAAGTTTTGTTCCGCCGTCTTGCCGAAACCGAAGCCCGGGTCGAGAATGATGTCCTTCTGTCCCAAGTCGCGCAACTGTTGCACCTTGGCCGCAAACTCGATCAAGATGTCGTGGAGCGTGGCTTTTTGCGACATGAGGATGTAGGGCGTTCCGGTCTTGGCCACCAGCGTGAACATCGCGGGGTCTTCGCCGGTGGAGATGTCATTGATGATGTCGGCACCGTATTTCTCGATGCACATCCGTGCCACCCGTGGGCGGAAGGTATCTATCGACACCGGCAGCTCGTTGCCCATGTCGCGCATGATGGCAAGGGCCATGTCCAGTTGTGCCATCTCTTCCTCCTCGGTGGTGAGCCTTTCGAGAAACGGGTTGGTGGAGCATGCGCCCACATCGATGATCGACGCGCCCTCGTCGCGTATTTGTTCCACGCGCCGGCGAATGGCCTCCTCGGTCTGTACGCGGCTCGCGGCATAGAACGAATTGGGCGTGACGTTCATGATTCCCATCACCTGTGGCTCGGCCAAAGACATGAGATGGCCCTTGATGTTGATCGTGTAATCCATTCGATGACTATTTTGTGCAAACTTACTAAAATATCGACAAAACCGCCCATGAATTGTCATTTTGACCTCATGAATACGTAAGTTTTATTTCTTTTTAAGGTTTCAGGGGAATCGCCGATACCTCGAGACCGGCATTCCGGCGGTCTCTCATGATGTTCATGGCATCGGTCACATGGGCGAAATAGGTTTGGAAACCTTGGCACAGATAGTTCAAACCGTTGTCCATGCGGTCTTTCGGGCATCCGCCGCGACAGGCAAAAAGATAGGTGCATTGCTTGCAGGCGGGTGGAAGAAGTGATTGTTTGGCCCGCCCGAAATCGTTTTGCCGGCGGCTGAAGGCCATCGTGGCAAGCGGTTGGTGCCTGATGTTGCCCAGTTTGTGGGCATCGTCGACAAAGTGGTCGCACGAGTACACGTCGCCGTTGGGCTGCAAGGCCAGCGCTTTTCCGCAGGTGGCGGCAAACGAGCAGATGCCCGGCTCCACGCCACACCAGTTGGCCAGTGTGGCGTCAAAGGTCTCGACAAAATATGTTCCGATGTCGGTCGCCACCCATTCGTCGAATATCTCGGTGAGAAACCGCCCCCATTGGCGGGGTGTCACCGTCTCGGGGGTCATGTCTCCGTGGTCGGTGCGTTCCACCACGGGTGTGAGTTGGATATACCGGCAGCCCACGCTCTTGAGATAATGATAGAACGCTTTGGGGTGGTCGGCGTTGAGACGGTTCACCGTCGCCATCGCGTTCCACTCCACACCGTAGCGTTCCAGCAGTTCGATGGCATGCAGCACGCGCGGTGACGAGGGTTGTCCGGCAGGGTTCTTGCGATAGGTGTCGTGCAGCGATGGAGGCCCGTCGATGCTGAGACCGACGAGGAATCCGTGGTCGTGCAGAAACTCGCACCAAGGCCCGTCGAGCAGTGTTCCGTTGGTCTGCAGGGCGTTGTCCACATGGCGTCTGCCCGCATATTGTCGCTGGAGGCGCACCGCTCGCTTGAAAAAGTCAAGCCCCATGAGCGTGGGTTCGCCCCCATGCCAAATAAAAAGCACGTTCTCTGTGGGTTGGCTCGAGATGTAGTCTTGGATGAAATGCGACAATAAGGCATCATCGATACGGCCCGAGGCCTTATCGATGAAATAGCAATATGAGCACCTGAGATTACAGGTCGACCCGCATGGCTTGGTCAATACAAAGTAGGGTTTGCCGAAGTGATAGTCCATCAGGGTTGGCTTTCTCCCTCGATATACTGTTCGAGGAAGAGGTGTTCGCCGTCGAACACGGCGTAGGTGAACTGCCATATCCAGTCGCCAAGGATCAGCATGCGTGCCTTTCGCTCCAGCGTGAGGTCGAGTTCGATATGTCGATGTCCGTAGATGAAATAGTCAATGTTGGGGTGAGTCTGCATGTATTCCTTGGTCCAAAGCACGAGAAACTCCCTGTCCTCACCCATAAAGGGCAGCTCTTTGCCGTCGGCGCGCTTTAAACGGCTATGCTTTGCCCAGTTCAGTCCTAACTGCATGCCCCACCACGGGTGCATGAAATTGAGCAGTCGCTGGCATGTCCGGTTGTGAAACATCTTGCGAAGCAACTTGAATTTATGGTCGGGATCACCCAGTCCGTCACCGTGAGCGAGGTAGAATTCCTTGCCATAGATCTCGGTAGTGATGGGTTTTCGGTGCACGATGAGGCCACACTCCTCCTCCAAATAGCCGTAGGTCCAGATGTCATGGTTGCCGATAAAGTAGTGAATCTCCACCCCCATGTCGGTCATTTCCGACAGTTTGCCGAGAAAACGCGTATATCCTTTGGGTACGACATACTTGTATTCGTCCCAAAAGTCGAACATATCTCCGAGCAGATAGACGGCTGCCGCCTTGTGCTTGATGCTGTCGAGGAATCTCACCAAGCGTCGTTCCTGCGTACGTTTGTGCTCTAAAGCCAGTGAGCCGAGATGCGCGTCAGACAAAAAATAAACATT
>DBQL01000159.1:0-499 GCA_002305235.1 Prevotella sp. UBA1395
ATGATAAATTATCTTAAATATGGAAAAATATCGGGCGAAAATCCGATTTTGTAAAGATAAAACACTATATTTGCAATAATTATAGTTTTAAGAACTATTCCGAACAGAAAGATACATTTAATAAAAATACCGACTATGGATATCAACAAGAAAATGCAAGACGCATTCAATGCGCAAATCACAGAAGAACTCTTCTCATCACATCTATATCTCCAAATGGCATTCTGGTTCCGCAAAGAGGGCTGGAAAGGTTTCGCCACATGGATGTCGCATCAGAGCGACGAGGAAAAGCAGCACGCTATGGATATGGCCGACTTTGTGCTCAACCGTGGCGGCAAAGTGGAGATCAAGGCCGTGCCGTCGGTTCAGACCGAGTGGGAAAGCCCCAAGGCCGTCTTCGAGAGCGCGATGGCTCACGAGCAGCATGTCTCCAAGCTCATCAGCAACCTTGCCGACGTGGCCGATGAGGAGAAAGACCGTGCCGCAGCCAATTTCTGTG
>DBQL01000159.1:556-949 GCA_002305235.1 Prevotella sp. UBA1395
AGGCCCTGACAGGTATCACTTTGATACATGTCAGGGCTTTTTTCGTAGCCTCACCAAAATTGTTATCGCACACACTTTTCATGGCGACAGAATACCTAAAAACAGGTATCAGATGTAAATAGTACAAAAAAGAGTATGTAATCACGAAAATTTTCAGTACCTTTGCGCTCCTCAATTCAGCAATAGGATTTGCCCGCGACCGCGGCGACAAAAAGCTGTACGCGTGGCAGCCGACAACCGAATAAAAAATTTAAGAACAACTATGAGAAAAGAATGGAGAGGTTTCAAGGGAACCAAGTGGCAGACAGAAGTTAATCTTCGTGATTTTATTCAGAATAACTACACCGTCTACGAGGGCGACGAGCGTTTTCTCGAGGCTCCCACGGCGGCCAC
>DBQL01000159.1:978-1622 GCA_002305235.1 Prevotella sp. UBA1395
TCGCTCACCGCTTACGGTCCCGGATATATCGGCGACGACACCCGCGACTTGGAACGTGTGGTGGGACTGCAGACCGACAAGCCGCTCAAGCGGGCCTTCATGCCCTACGGAGGCATCAAGATGGCCGAGCAAGCCTGCACCACATACGGTTATACGCCCTCGCAACAGCTCCACGACATTTTCTCCAAATACGTCAAGACTCATAACGACGGCGTGTTCGACGCCTACACGGCCGAGATGAAGCGCGTGCGCCATAACCACCTGCTCACCGGTCTGCCCGATACCTACGGGCGCGGACGCATCGTGGGCGACTATCGTCGTGTGGCACTCTACGGCATCGATTTCCTTGTGGCCGAGAAGCAGCGCGACCTCGCCGAGATGGGCGACCGCGAGATGATCGACTCCGTCATCAGGCTGCGCGAGGAGGTGTCGATGCAGATCCGTGCCCTGCGCCAGCTGCAAGAGATGGCCTCTGTCTACGGCTTTGACATCTCGAGGCCTGCCGGCAACGCCCGCGAGGCCGTGCAGTGGCTCTACTTCGGGTATCTCGGCGCGGTGAAGACCCAGAACGGTGCGGCCATGTCGGTGGGACGCGTGTCTACGTTCCTCGATATATTCATCGAGCGCGACCTCGCCGACGGCAC
>DBQL01000159.1:1629-2978 GCA_002305235.1 Prevotella sp. UBA1395
CGCATACCCTCTTACAACCAACTCTTCTCCGGCGACCCGGTGTGGGCCACCCTCGAGGTGGGCGGCATGGGCATGGACGGACGGTCGATGGTCACCAAGAACGACTACCGTTTCCTCCACACCCTCATCAACATGGGTCCCTCGCCCGAGCCTAACCTCACCGTGCTTTACAGCTCGCGACTGCCCAAGGCTTTCAAGCGCTATGCCGCGTGGATCTCTGTGAAGACCAGTTCCATACAGTATGAGAACGACGACGTGATGCGTCCCATCTGGGGTGACGATTACAGCATCTGCTGCTGCGTGTCGGCCACACAGACCGGCAAGGAGATGCAGTTTTTCGGTGCGCGGGCCAATCTCGCCAAATGTCTCACCTACGCCATCTCGGGCGGCGTAGACTCCAAGACGCGCGAGCAGTGCGGACCTGCCCTCAGGCCGGTGTCGGGCGACGTGCTCACCTACGAGGAGTTCATGCCACGATTCATCGACATGATGGAATGGCTGGCCGAGGTGTATGTCAAGACGCTCAACCTCATACACTATATGCACGACAAGTACTTCTATGAGGCTGCCGAGATGGCACTCATCGATACCGACGTGCGACGCACCTTNNGCCACCGGCATCGCCGGATTCAGCCATGTGGTCGACTCCATCTGCGCCATCAAATATGCCAAGGTGAACATCCTGCGCGACGAGACGGGATTCCCCTTGGAGTTCAAGACCGAGGGCGACTTCCCCCGTTACGGCAATGACGACGAGCGGGCCGACGAGATCGCGGTGTGGTTGCTCAAGACGTTCATGGCGATGATCAAGAAACACCATACCTATCGCGACTCGGAACCCACCACATCTATTCTCACCATTACCTCGAACGTGGTCTACGGCAAGTATACTAGCAACATGCCCGACGGCCGCAAGGCCGGCACGCCGCTGGCTCCGGGCGCTAACCCGAGCTACGGCGCAGAGCAGAACGGACTGCTCGCCTCGCTCAACTCGCTCGCCAAACTGCCCTATGAGTATGCCCTCGACGGCATCTCAAACACGCAGACCATCAGTCCGTCGGCCCTCGGCCACGATGACGACCAGCGCGCCACGACACTCGTGGGTGTGATGGATGGCTATTTCGACCAAGGGGCACACCATCTTAACGTGAATGTGTTCGGCGTGGAGAAGTTGCGCGACGCGATGGAACATCCCGAGAAGGAGGAGTACCAGAACTTCACCATCCGTGTGAGCGGATATGCGGTGAAGTTTATCGACCTCACCCGCGAGCAGCAGGAGGATGTCATCGCACGTCAGGCGCACGAGAGGTTGTAAAAAAAAACAGCAGCCTCCCCCGGCCCCTCCGGTG
>DBQL01000231.1:0-6280 GCA_002305235.1 Prevotella sp. UBA1395
GTCGAGATGTTTCTTTTTGAATGACGCCTTCTTTCGGTCGAACATCGACATCTGCAACACCTTTTCCACCAAGAAGCGCAGCCGTTTCGACTCGTCGGTCACTACTCCCATCAGATGCTTCATCATCTTTTCGCTCTTCACCACCGACTCATCGTTGAACATTTGTGCCGCCAGTGAGATACTGGCGATAGGTGTCTTCAGTTCATGGGTCATATTGTTGATGAAATCGTTCTTGATTTCCGTATAGCGTTTTTGCCTGAATATCACCACGATCGTAAAGACAAACGTGATGAACAATATAAAGGTGAAAACCACACTCGGTATCATGAACCGCACGCTTGAATAGATATAGCTGTTGATATCGGGGAAATGAATCTTCACCACACCCAGTTTCGACGACGGATCGTTGCGGAAAAGCACCTGACTGTAAGTAAACTCTATACCCTCATCGGTATAGTCCGGACACCTGTACACCTCTCGCCCATCCTGTGTGCACACCGTGAAATGATACGGAATGTTGATGCCGTTGTTCATCAACTCGGCCTTCAGGTCTTGATCGAGTATTTTGAAGTTTACGCGTTCTTTCAGCGGTTTGTCTGAAGCCGAATAAAGCATGTTCATCACCACCTCGTCAAGCAGAGCCTTTTGGTACACATATCTGTTCTTCACGATTTCCTGCAACGACTTGCTTGCCGCGATGTTCGAGTTCTTGTCTGTACGCAGAATCATCGCCTTGGGCATGTGTCCGGGCTTGGTGGCCATCGTCTTCAGCTCAAAAGAAGAATACACCGTACCGTCTTTGCCGGCCACGGCATACTGGTGAGAATATTGCACCGTACCATCATTGGGCTGGCCCGACCGTGTGCCCACGCTGTCCTTTTGGATTGCTCGGCGCTCGGTCTCGTTCACATCCTTCTCGAGATACCTCCTCGTCTCGTTCAGCTCCAAGTTGCGAGAGGCCTGATACAATGCGCGGTTCACACTTTCGTCAAACTGCTCTTTCTTCATATTGGCCATTTCCTGAATATAAGTCAGCTGTAAGCCAAGCAGTATGACAAAAGATACACCCATGATGATGGCTATGATCCATATTGTTTTCTTCTTCATAGTCGCAAAGATAAGACAAATCTTAATTGGTTAACACTTAAATGTTAACATAACATGGATATTTTATCGTTTTTAACTGATTTTACATTATTTAGTTTATTATTCTGCATTTAATATCGTTTCCCGACATCATAACATGGGGTTTCTTCCCGGTTTGAATCAAAAAAAAGGTATGCCCCATTATCTGTGAGCATACCTTTCGTGTTTATTGTCCAAAACTATATTGTCTCGGATTATTCCTCATCGGCAGTTTCTGCCTCGTGTTCAGCCACCAGTTTCTGCTGCAAGTCGTTGGGCACAAGCTCATAGCTGGCAAACTTTGTCGTGAAACTGGCTCGTCCTCCGGTCAGCGAACTGAGTGCCACGCTGTAGTTGGCCAATTCTTTCAAAGGTATCTTGGCAGACAATTTTTGATAGCCTGCCTCGGCATCCATGCCCATGATGATGGCCCTTCGACCTTGCAGGTCGCTCATCACGTCACCCATATAGTCTGACGGCACATAGACTTCGAGGTCATAGATAGGCTCGAGAATCTTCGGGCCGGCCTCCTTGAAGGCGTCTGAGAACGCGTGTCGGGCAGCCAGCGTGAACGAAAGTTCATTGGAATCCACGGGGTGCATCTTTCCGTCGAAGACGATTACGCGCACGTCGCGGGCATAACTACCCGTAAGCGGTCCGCGTTCCATGCAGTCCATCACACCCTTGAGGATGGCCGGCATGAAGCGAAGGTCGATGGCTCCACCCACCACAGAGTTGATAAACACGAGTTTTCCGCCCCACGACAGGTCTTTTTCCTCTCTCGACTTGATGTTCATCTTGAACTCCTGACCGCCAAAACTGTAGCTTGTGGGATCGGGCATACCCTCGGCGTATGGCTCCACGATGAGATGAACCTCACCAAACTGCCCTGCTCCGCCACTCTGTTTCTTATGACGATATTCGGCCTTTGCCTTCTTCGTGATGGTCTCTCGATATGGAATCTTGGGTTCGCCGAATGTCACATTGAGCTTCTCGTTGTTCTCCAGTCGCCACTTCAGCGTGCGCAAATGAAACTCACCCTGACCGTGAACAATGGTCTGGCGCAGCTCCTTGCTCTGTTCCACCACCCACGTGGGGTCTTCCTGATGCATTTTCAGCAACGCGGCCATGAGTTTTTCCATGTCCTGCGGATTGGCGGTCTTCACAGAACGGCTGTATTTGGAGTTGGGATATTTGATGAAATCATATCGCGACTCAGAGCCTTTGCCGTTGAGCGCGTTGCCGGTTTTCACGTCTTTGAGTTTCACCGTGCAACCGATATCGCCCGCGTTCAGCTGGTCGACGGCTATGCGGTTAGCTCCCGCGCAGGCATAAATCTGCCCCATACGCTCCTTGGAACCTCGGTCGGCATTGGTCAGGTCGTCACCGGGTTTCACGCTTCCGCTCATCACCTTGAAATAGGACACCTCGCCGATGTGAGGCTCCAATCCGGTCTTGAAAAAGTATAGGCTCTCGGGGCCGTTGCTGTCGGCCTCCACCTCTTCACCCCGGGTGTTGCGCACCTTAGGCATCTCACTCACAAACGGCACAACGTTGCCCAAAAACTCCATCAGTCGTTGCACACCCATGTCACGATGGGCATCCACGCAGAATATGGGATAAATGCCACATGCCACAAGCCCCTTGCGAATGCCCTCACGCATTTCATCCTCGGTGAGCGTCTCGCTCTCGAAGAATTTCTCCATCAGCGCGTCGTCGTTCTCGGCCGCGGCTTCGACAAGGGCCTTGTGAAGTTCCATCGCCTTGTCCATCTCATCGGCAGGAATATCCTCACGTTTCGGCTCGCCGCCATTGGGACCCCACGTGAGTTTTTTCATGATGAGCACATCAATGATGCTGTTGAACTGAGGACCGGTCTCCACGGGATATTGCACCTGCACGCATTTGGGACCATAGATTTCGCGCATGGAGTTGATAATATTATCAAAGTCGCACTTGTCGGAATCCAGCTGGTTGATGAGGAATATAACGGGTTTTCTAAGTTTCTCGGCATAGCGGAAGTTGTTCTGCGTGCCCACCTCGGGACCGTATTGGCCGTTGATCAGAATCACGGCCTGATCGGTCACGTTGAGCGACGTGATGGCTCCACCAACAAAATCATCAGACCCCGGACAGTCGATAATATTCAGTTTCTTGTTGTTCCACTCCACATGAAACACTGTCGGGAAGACAGAATAGCCATACTCGAGCTCTACGGGGAAATAGTCGCTCACCGTGTTCTTGGTCTCGACCGACCCGCGACGCTTGATGACACCTGCCTCAAAAAGCATACTCTCGGCAAGAGTGGTCTTGCCGCTACCCGCACTGCCAAGCAATGCGATGTTCTTAATTTCGTTAGTCTGATATACTCTCATATCAAAAGATTTAAAGTGTTAGTATATGATTCTGTTGTCTCGTTAAGGTTAGGAGTATTGTCTCCAATTCGGTGTTAAAGATAGGGAAAATATGAATAAACGCCAAAAGAATGACAAGAAAATCGCAACTATTTTAAAACAAATTAGTAATTTTACACTCTGTAAAGATTATTTTATGTCCGGACTGTATATCCACATTCCTTTTTGTGCGAGTCGTTGTATCTACTGCGATTTCTATTCCACCGTGGGCACTTCGGTGCACGACCGTTATGTTGATGCCCTGTGCCATGAGATGGAGCTGCTGGGCGAGAGGCCCGCGCTATCGACCGTTTATCTTGGCGGAGGCACTCCGAGCCAGCTTTCGCACGAGAATCTCAGCCGACTGTTCCACCATATATATAATGTATATCGTGTAGATGCCGACGCGGAGGTGACGATGGAGTGCAACCCCGACGACGTGCGTGACGGTATGTTCGATGGTTTGCCGGTCAACAGGGTCAGCATGGGGGCACAGACCTTTGCCGACGACCGGTTGCGCTTCATCCGTCGCCGACACACGGCCCGACAGGTTGTCGATGCCGTGACGCTCATCCGCCGGGCGGGCATTGCCAATGTAAGCATCGACCTGATGTATGGCTTTCCGCAAGAGACCTTGGACGACTGGCGACGCGACATCGACCAAGCCCTTGCCTTGCAGCCGGAGCATATCTCTGCCTACGGACTGATGTACGAAGAGGGCACTCCGCTCTATCGCATGCTGGAGCAAGGCAAGGTGAAAGAGATTGATGAGGAGCTGAGCCTCGCGATGTATGACATGCTCGTGGACTGTCTCACGGCCGAGGGCTATGACCATTACGAGTTCAGCAATTTTGCCCGTCCGGGATTCCGCAGCCGTCACAACTCCTCCTATTGGCACAATATCCCCTACATCGGGTTAGGTGCTTCGGCACATTCTTACGATCTGTCGACACGCCGGTGGAACGTGTCGGACATCCATCGCTACATCTCTGCCATAGCCCGCGACACACTGCCCTGCGAGGTGGAAGTGTTGGACGATCAAACACAGTATAATGACCTTGTAACCACGGCGTTAAGAACACATGAAGGAATATACTTGGATCATTTGAAATCGTCCTATCGTGAATTTCTCTTGAAAAACGCACGGCCGCACATCGAACGTGGATTGTTGTTGCTCGACGATGGTCGACTGCATCTCTCGCGCGCCGGAATCAAGGTCAGCAACGATGTGATGAGCGACCTGATGATGGTGTGACGCTGTATGCACATCATGGCGAGCGCAAGGACCAAAGGGTGTGTCGCACCCCCGGGATATACGTTTCTGTCTCAAAAAATGTTGTTGAAACATTTTGAATATTCCGCGCTCAACCGGCCGATTTTCTCCATCGCACAGAAAATGGTGAGCAATATGCGGAAAATTCGATGCTCAAGAAAAAGCTGAAAAAGAGCCGTTTACGAGCCATAAAAACCTCACGGTGTTTCGATTGCTATCTAATCGCCGCGCGATTAGATAGCAATCGAAACACGAATAGATAGTAAACGCGAGCCGATAGGGGCGTTTTGGCCGGGGAAAATCACCCAAAAAACATGGAAAAGAGTATGATAGCCGTCACGAAATGATGATTTTTTATTTTTCGTATCATCAACATGGCGGTGCGAACAACTGTTTTTCCTTCATTGAAGCCCGTTTTTTCTCTCACTGAGAAAAAACCCAAGGGGCTGCAAATGTTGAAAGATACTGACAAAAGCATGGTTGATGCGGTACTATTACTGTTTTTCCAGTTCGTTCAATCCCTGCTCCTGATAAATCTTGTAAAAGTGTGCCTTGATGTCCTTGTCTATCTCGCCGATATTCCGTTTGCCCGTGACGTATGGTTTGATGAGATTGATCAGCGTAAAAACTATCACGCCCACCACCAACGCCAAAAGAAAATTGAGCAGTTCGCTGCCCACGAATCCATAGTTCATGAATGCCACCACGGCAACGATGGGGAATGCCTCGAGTATCCAATCTCCGGCGGTATTCATCCGGCCCGACTCTTTACGCTCCTCACGCAAGGCCGCCGGGGCACGTTCGATAAGGCGCTTTTGGTGCACTGACCAATAGTTCTCAAATTCCTTTTCCATTGATTATTTTTTCATGTTTATAAATGTTTATAATATTTCACACTGCAAAGATAGGAAAAAATAAGTACCTTTGCAGCCCAAAGATATAAAAACAGGATATGCAAAATCAATTTTCACGTACTCAGCTGCTCTTGGGCAAGCCGGCCATGAACACCCTTTCGGGTTCCCGGGTGGCCGTGTTTGGCGTGGGCGGCGTGGGCGGATACGTGGTGGAAGTGTTGGCAAGGAGCGGTGTGGGAGAGCTTGATATCTTCGACGATGACCGCGTGTGCCTCACCAATGTGAACCGCCAGCTACATGCGCTCACCTCTACCGTGGGCAAGCATAAGGTGGATGTGGCGGCCGACCGGGTGCACGACATCAACCCGAGATGTATCGTTCATAAGTACCAAATGTTTTATATGCCACAGAATGCCGACGATATCGACTTGTCACAATTCGACTATGTGGCCGACTGCATAGATACGGTGACGGCCAAACTGGAGCTTATCCGTCGGTGCCATAAGCTGAAGGTGCCCATCATCTCGTGCATGGGAGCGGCCAACAAGCTCGACATCACGGCCTTTCGGGTGGCCGATATCAACAAGACGAAGATGGACCCGCTGGCCAAGGTCATTCGCAAGAAACTGCGCAAG
>DBQL01000231.1:6305-9843 GCA_002305235.1 Prevotella sp. UBA1395
CCCGATAAGGATATGCGCAAATGCACGGAACGACGGGATATTCCGGCAAGCAACGCCTTTGTGCCGTCGGCGGCCGGACTCATCGTGGGCGGAGAGATTGTAAAAGACCTTATCAAGCGGGCGGGCACCATGCGCATCGCCCCGGAGATGGCCGAAGGCAACGAACAGGCTGAAATTGCCGCCGAGAAGGCACAGGCTCATCTGCAGAAATACCATCAAATCGTGAAGGCGAAGAAAGACGGTACTTGGGTGGATGACAAGGTAGTGAAGAGCTTGGGGTCGGCCGGCATCAAATGATCCGGACAACATCCTTTCACGTCAAGCGCTGATGGCTTGCCGAGAAGATATAAAAAGGGTTGAAGCGCATGCTTCAACCCTTTGTTGGTTTACCGATCTTTCATCGGGATATATTTCTTGGGATCCAAGATATTCTTGTATGCCGGACGGATGATGCGGCGACTCTCGAAATTGAGTTCCTCTATACGGTGAGCCGTCCAGCCTACGATACGCGCCATCGCGAATATCGGGGTATGAATCTCTTCGGGCAGACCGATCATCTCATAGATAAAGCCACTATAAAAGTCGAGGTTCGCACAGATGGGCTTTTGGGTCTTGCGGAAAGCAGACACACACTTCACGCCCTCTTCCTCGATGAGCTTCAGGAAGGCATATTCCTTCTCGCGACCTTTCTCCTTGGCCAACTCTCCGGCCAGCCGCTTCAACTCCACGGCACGGGGATCGCTCATGGTATACACGGCGTGGCCGATACCATAGATAAGTCCTGTCTTGTCGTAGGCCTCCTTGCGGAGCATCTTGTTGAGGTAGCTGTCTATCTCTTCGGTATCGGTCCAATCGGAGATGGCATCCTTGAGATGATGGAACATGTTGATCACCTTGATGTTGGCACCACCGTGCAACGGACCTTTCAACGAGCCGATACCGGCTGCGATGCTCGAATAGGTGTCGGTGAGGGTCGATGACGTGACGCGAACGGTAAACGTAGAGTTGTTACCACCGCCGTGCTCTGCTTGGATAATCAGCAGCAAGTCGAGCATACGGGCATCCAGTTCGGTATAGTCTTCGTCTTTGAGCATGTAGAGGAAATTCTCCGCAATGGTCTTGTTTTCACGAGGATAACGAATGTTCAAGCTTCGGCCGTGAACCGTATGACGGTAGATATTAAATGCGTAGGCGATGATTGTGGGGAATCGTGCGATAAGCTCGATAGACTGACGCATGAGGTTATCACGCGAGATGTCGTCAGGATTTTTGTCGAAGGTGTACATCTCCAAGACACAACGCGACAGGATGTTCATAATATTTGAACCCTCCAAATCGATGATATGCACGATGGTGCGATGGTCCAACGGCATGTTTTCGTTGATCAACTCCTGAAAAGCAGCCAATTCTTCATGGTCGGGGAGCTTGCCGGAAAGCAGGAGATAAGCTATCTCCTCAAATCCGAAACGCTTTTCTTTCAATAGCGGAGAAACCAAATCGTCAAGCTCATAGCCGCGATAGAATAGCTGTCCGGGGCATGCTTGCAACTTGCCATCGGCATCTCGCTGGTAGCCTACGACGTTACCAATATTGGTTAAGCCCACAAGAACACCGGAACCATCATCGTTACGAAGTCCGCGCTTGACGCCAAACTTCTGAAAAGACTCTGAAGGGATCTTACAAGTGTTCTTGATTTCATCACTCAGTTTGTATATCAAATACTCTTTTTTCATAATCAGCTGTTTTTAATAATATTGGAGTGAATATTCGTTTAGAAAGCGTTATGTGATTTATAATGCCTTGATGACGGCATCGCCAAATTCCTTGGTGCCCACCGAGCGGCCGTGAGGCATGAACCGTGCGAGGTCATTGGTGGCTATTCCCTGCAGGAACAGTTTCTCCAATGCCTTGTTGATCAGCTCCGCGGCTTCGCCCCAGCCCATGTAATCGAGCATCATCACGGCAGAAAGGATGATGCTTGACGGATTGACGATGTCCTTTCCGGCAATGTCAGGCGCTATGCCGTGAGTGGCTTCGAATATGGCATGGCCCGAGTCGTAGTTGATATTCGCGCCCGGCGCGATGCCAATGCCTCCCACTTGAGCGGCCAACATGTCCGAGACATAATCGCCATTGAGATTCATGGTGGCTATCACACTGTAGTCTTGGGGCTTCAGCAACGCGTTCTGCAAGAAGGCATCACAGATGCAATCCTTGACAACCAGCTGCCCACTCTTCAGTGCATCGCCGTATTCTCGCTCAGCCAACTCATAGCCCCACTTCTTGAATCCACCCTCGGTAAACTTCATGATGTTGCCCTTATGGACAAGCGTCACGGATGGAAGATGGTGCGCAAGCGCGTAGTCGATGGCCGAACGGATGAGCCTTTCGGACCCTTCCTTGCTCACAGGCTTTACTCCAAAGCCCGAGGTTTCGGGGAAACGAACCTTTGATACGCCCATATCGTCGTGAAGGAAACGATAGAATGTCCGGGCCTCCTCGCTTCCGGCCTCCCACTCTATGCCCGCATAGATGTCTTCGGTGTTCTCTCTAAAGATACACATATCGACATGTTCAGGATGCTTCACAGGACTTTCGATGCCTTGGAAATAGCGTACCGGGCGCTGGCATACATAGAGATCGAGCGTCTGTCGCAACGCAACGTTCAGGCTTCGGATACCGCCACCCACCGGTGTCATTAACGGACCCTTGATGCCTACAAGGTATTCGGCAAAGGCATCGAGTGTCGATTGTGGCAGCCACTCGCCGGTTTTCTCATGCGCTTTGCCTCCGGCCAGCACCTCCATCCACTCTATTTGGCGTGCGCCATGATAGGCTTTCTCCACAGCCGCATTCACAACGGCCTGCGCAACAGGGCTCACCTCTGCCCCGACACCATCTCCCTCGATGAAGGGAATGGTCGGATTGTTCGGGACAACCAGTGCTCCATTTATCTTTTTTATCTTCATAACGTGTTCCTTTATGATTACATGGTTGATATCGGTAAAATGCTCTCGTCAAGGCAAAGTACCGGGAAACACCCCGGCCCATGCCGTCGACGCGAAAAAATTACTTCGCAGAGAAGTTGAGTGCAGACCCTGCCTTGAACCAGTCTATCTGTGTTTCATTGTAGGTATGCTCCGCAGCGAAACTCTCCTTACTGCCGTCCTTGTGAGTCAGCGTGATGGTAAAATGAGAGCCGGGGGCAAAATTACTGAACCCGCTGACACTGATCTTGTCGTCTTCTTGCACCTTATCGTAATCGTCTTTGTTGATAAACGTAAGGGCNNTTGGTCAGGATCACACGAACATTGAGGAATCGAGGTTCCATTGCAGCGTGCTCGCGCGATGAACCCTCACCGTAATTGTCCTCTGCCACTACAATGCTGGGAATGTCATGGGCCTTATAGTTCTTGGCTGCGGCCGACACTGCTTTGTATTCGCCGTCCAACTGATCCTTCACATGATTGCTCTCGCCGTTAAAGGCGTTCTCTGCGCCCATGAGAAGATTGTCTGAAATGTTTTGCAGATGACCACG
>DBQL01000231.1:9855-13920 GCA_002305235.1 Prevotella sp. UBA1395
AGCAAAGGCATGTTTTCGAGTTCTTTGCCGTCCCAAGGAGTAAAGGGTTCGAGCTTCTGCAGACGCTCAGATTCCGGCCTGATCTCCACATTCACGTTCTTATGCTCGTCTGATGGCGCGATGAAAAGTCCGCTCTTCTCAAGCTCCGACAATGCCGACGCACCGGCTTTCTGCCCCACACTGAATCCCATTGGTGGGAAATCGAACCCATGAGGCTCATCCAGTCTCACGCTGTTACCGTCCTTATCGACCAACGTATCGGTAGCCGGATTGAAGTCTAAACGCCCTGCTATGGCCAAGGCGATGGTCAGTTCTGGCGACCCGATGAATGCGTATGTATTGGGGTTGCCATCTGCACGGCGACGGAAATTTCGATTGAACGAGGTGACAATTGAGTTCTTCCGCTCGGGGTCGTCGGTATGACGCTTCCACTGTCCGATACAAGGGCCGCAAGCATTGGTCATGATTACCGCACCTATTTTCTTGAAATCGTCGAGCAATCCGTCTCTCTCGGCGGTGTATCTAATCTGCTCAGATCCCGGGTTGATAAGGATTTGCGCCTTCACCTGAATATTCTTCTCGGCAGCCTGACGCGCTATCGATGCGGCGCGAGCCAAGTCTTGATAAGACGAGTTGGTACAAGAGCCCACAAGTCCCACCTCTACTGTCATGGGATAGTCATTGGCCACACCCTTGGCTTTCATCTGCGAGATGGGCGTTGCGGCATCGGGAGTGAACGGGCCGTTTAAGTGAGGCTCTATCTCCGAGAGGTTGATTTCCAACACTTGGTCGTAGAATGTTGCCGGATTGGCATAGACCTCATCATCGGCCCTCAATTCAGTCTCATTCTGTTTGGCCAATATGGCGATTTCCTCGCGGTTGGTCTTGCGCAGATATTCGTCAGCATTGTCATCGTATGCAAATATCGAACAGGTAGCTCCCAACTCTGCACCCATGTTGCAAATGGTAGCCTTTCCGGTTGTGGAGAGTGTCTTGGCGCCCTCGCCGAAATACTCAAGAATAGCGTTTGTACCACCTTTCACGGTCAGTATGCCCAGCACTTTCAAGATCACATCCTTTGGAGAGGCCCATGCCGAGAGCTTACCCGTGAGATGTACTCCGATGAGTCGTGGCATCTTCAGCTCCCAAGGCTGTGCGGTAAGCACATCCACCGCGTCGGCACCACCGACTCCCACAGCCACCATGCCGATTCCGCCGGCATTGGGAGTATGTGAGTCTGTGCCCACCATCATGCCTCCGGGAAAGGCATAGTTTTCCAAAACCACCTGATGAATGATACCGGCTCCGGGAGCCCAAAATCCGATGTGATAGCGTGACGACACCGATTTCAGGAAATCGTATACCTCACTATTGGTCTGCTTGGCCGTCGAAAGGTCCTTGTCGGCCCCCACTTCGGCCCTGATCAGATGATCGCAATGAACACTGGCCGGAACAGCCACCCGGTCTTTTCCGGCATTCATGAACTGGAGCAAAGCCATCTGTGCCGTCGCGTCCTGCATGGCCACACGGTCTGGCGCAAAGTTGACGTATGACTCTCCGCGCTTATACGGTTTTAAGTCTTCAGAACTAAACAGGTGGGCATAGAGCACTTTTTCTGCATAAGTGAGCGGTCGGCCCAAGGTCTTGCGGGCTGAATCGACCCTCGAGGAATAGTCGGCATAAAACCGCCTAAGCATGTCAACATCCAATATCATATATTCACTTTTAATTAATAAAGCATTGCAAATTTATAAAAAATAAACCGAAATGTTAGCATAGTTGTATATATTTTTTCAAATTGCAATCATAAAGTAATAGTAGGTGTATATTTATTAGCTTAATAGCATATAATCATCTCTTTTGGCAAACTTTTACTTGCCGACTCTTTTGCAAGATCATGGTTGAGCAGTCTCAGTCTCCCTTGCTTCCTCCCGCCATCGGTCAGACAGCATTCCCCGCCATCATCGCCATGCCATTCCCATCGGTTGTCTTCACCTATTCCAAACGCAGAAGCTCATCTTCGACGGGAGGGATGGGCTGTGTGGCCGACTCTTTCACACCGAGCTGTTTCAGTTCGTTGGCCTTTTGCACAATGCTCTGCCTGCCCGAATAAGCCTTATTGTATGCCTCGTCATAGTCTTTACCCAACACCTCGATATCTTTTTTCACCTTGTCAAAGCGTTTGATAAACTCACCCACCCTCTTGAGCAACTCCTCGGCGAGTCCGTACACCCGGAGTTGGTTCTCGGTCTGCGTGTATTGACGCCATGCAATCTCGATCATCTTGAGTATAGCCATGAGGTTTTGCTGCGATGTGATGAACACTTGCTTCTCGAAAGCATCATTCCACAGACGCTTGTCGGTGGCCAAGGCCACCTGCAGCGCGCCCTCGTTGGGCACGAACATGATGACAAAATCGATGGCGTGGCGAGGAGGTTTGATATATCTGCTGTAATCTTTCTTGGCCAATCCGGCAAACTGACTGCGAATGCTCTTCACCAGATCGTCGGCATATTTCTTCTTCATCACGTCATTTTCGGCGTTCACCCATTGCTCGTATGCTTCGATAGACATCTTCGAATCGATCACCACATCCTCGTTTTTGGGATAGTGCAAAATCACGTCGGGCACCATGCGCCGTCCACTCTCGTCGTTGGTCAAGATGTTTCCCTTCTCGTCGGTTAGCGTTTGCTGCACGTCATAGTTCACCCCTTCGCGAAAACCATTCTGTTCAAGTATCTCAGTGAGTATGAGTTCACCCCAGTTTCCCTGAATCTTATTGCCCCCCCTCATCACATTGGTGAGTCTCGTGGCCGTGACATCGATCTTTTGTGTCTGCTCTGCCATAGCCTTGAGTTGCTGCGAGAGCGAGGCCGTGCTCTTGGCCGTTTCCTGATTGGTAGCGAATATGGCGTCGTGGAGCTTGGTGATATTATCCTTGAGCGGGTCGGTGATTGCGGCCATAGCCTCCGTGTTTTGCGTTTTCAACTTATCGGCCGACTCATCGAGAACATGCGTGGCGAGATTTTGAAATTGCTCTTTCACGGTAGCCAACTGAGCGTCAAACTGCTGTTGTCGCTGCTCCTCCCACTTGGTTTGCTGTTCTCTTCGCTCCTTGGCCTCCTCGTCGTGCTGACGACGTTCGGTGTCGAGCTGTGCCCGAACCGAACTCAGTGTCATCTTAGTCTCCATCAGTTCGTTCTGCATCTCACGCAGATCATCACTGGCCGCATCGAGTTTTTTCAATGTTTCCATCTTGGCCTGAAGCTCGGTGTCGGTCTGCTGTCGGGCGAGCATCAGCTCTGCCTCGATGCCCTTCTTGCGTCCCATCGCCCACAGATAGGCCACCACAAACCCAATTGCCACTCCGATTCCAAGATAAACGATTTCCATTTTTAGTTATGTTATAATTTGTTTTCTGATGATACAATGCTGCATTCCTCCGCGGGATGCGAGATAGACGATGAACGACAGCCATAGCGCGTGATTGGCCGGAAACACCCGGATGCCGGCAATGAACAAGCCAAAAAACACCCCCGTGGCCACCAAGCTCGACCAAAGCATGCCCTTTGTGGCCGTAAGACCGATGAACACGCCATCGTAGATGAATGCCGCCACACCGGCCGCAGGCACCATGCAGGCCCAAAAGAAATAGTCGCCCGCCGCGCCGATTACAGCCCTGTCGTCGGTAATCAGTCCGAGAAAGCCGTTGCCTCCGCCCATATAGGCCAAGGTGAAGACAGTCACCATCACCGCGCCCCATGCGAAGAGCCGCCTCACCAACTGTCGCAACCCCGGCCCATTGCCCGCTCCGTAGAGCTTTCCGCTCAGCGCCTCCGCCGCAAAAGCAAATCCGTCCATCACATAGCTGAACAAGGTGAAGAACGTCATGAGCAGCGTATTCACGGCCAATATCATGTCTCCCTGCCGCGCTCCGGCCGAGGTGAAGAACAGGTTGACCCCGACGAGGCATAGTGTACGCAGGAAAATGTCACGGTTGACCACAAAAAACGATGACCACGACACCGACTTGTCTCCCACCCCTGCCACGGCTTGCCCCAGCAT
>DBQL01000231.1:14037-18902 GCA_002305235.1 Prevotella sp. UBA1395
GTATCTTGCATGCCGATAAACCACCCGTTGAGACTATACAGTCCGAGCACGGCCGGCGCACCCCATATCAATATATTAAAATAGGTGGAGGCCAAGGCCCATATCTGTGCCGACGGATGCATGATGGTTAGCGCGGTCCATCGCAGTGGCACCTGAACCAACAAGAAACACGCCGCGATGGCCAAGGCCACGATGACCGACCGTCGAAACAGCAGTTTGACCGATGAATAGTCGGCCCGACCGAGTGCTTGCGAGGTCATTCCGCTGGTTCCCATACGCAGAAAGCCAAACAGCCAGTAGATCACATTGAAGATCATCGAGCCTACGGCGATGGCAGCGATATACTGCTCCGATCCAAGATGTCCGACGATGGTCAGGTCTGCCAACCCAAGCAAAGGCACCGTTACATTGCTCACAATGGACGGAACTGCCAAATCGAGGATATCCTTGTCTACTTGTCTCATGTCTGTTCTTCAAAATACAAATATAAAGAAAAATCATGGAAACACCATACCTAAAGCTAAAAAAATTACAAATCGTCACGATAATTTAACAAATGAAAAAGTTTGAAAAAACTTTTCGCCAGATTCACGAATTTGAAAACAAAATAAAAATCGAGACCTACACGCCAAAAATAAGGCGTAATATAACACACTGATAATGAGTATATTATAAAATCGTGGCAATATTGGTCGCGCGATTGCTATCGTTTCGCGTCGCGATTACTATCGTTTCGTGCCGCGATAAAGCCCCGATCGCGATGCCAAAGAGGTCTCATCAGATGCCCTGAAAGCCAATAATGTGTCATCAAAAGGGCGAATCTTATCTTGAAGACCTGTCTCGACATGGTCGGACAACAGTTATTTGGCCGAAACATCTCGGTCGGAACATCTCGTTGGGGTATGCCGGAGACCCCTGAATTAACAGAATAATCTTGACAGAACATGGCGTGTTGCTCATCCATCGACCATCATTACCCTCATGAAGCAAACAGGCAGGCAATGCCAAGTGGACTCACGCCCCGCAGGCGTCACCGTTTCATTTCATACACACCCGGCCGCAGTGCTGCTTTCGGCACACCAATCCTCCGGTTCGTGAGGCATGACAACCGCCGGTTGCCATATACAATAAATGCATTGAAACAGAACGCCATCAGAAAGAAAATTAGTAACTTTGCGGTGAACAGAATACACACATTGACTATGAACACAGATAATCGGTCTACAAGGACAGCCAAAACGGGTCTCGTGCTGGAAGGTGGCGCGATGAGAGGATTGTTTTCGGCCGGGGTCATCGACGTGATGATGGAACATGAGCTGTGGCCCGACGGGGTGGTCGGAGTGTCAGCCGGAGCCGCGTTCGGGTGCAACATGAAGAGCAGGCAGATAGGCCGCAGCATCAGGTATAACAAGCGATTCGCGCGCGATTGGCGTTACTGCTCCGTGCGCTCATATCTCAAGACCGGCGAACTGTTTGGCGGAGACTTCTGCTATCACGAGCTCCCCACGACCCTCGACCCCTTTGACACCAAGACATACGGCAGCAACGACATGAACTTCTATGCCGTGTGCACCGACGTGGACACCGGACTGCCGGTGTATAAGAAAATAGACGAGATGAATTTCGAGAGCATGGAATGGATCAGGGCATCGGCTTCCATGCCGGTGGCCGCGAAGANNNNTGAGGTTTTTCCAAAACATGGGTTACACGCGAAACATCGTCGTACTGACCCAGCCGCGCGACTTTATCAAGCAACCGGAGAAGATCGCTCCGCTCATCAGGATGCTCTTGCGCAAACATCCGAAGTTTGTTGCGGCATCCGATCGCCGGCATATTATGTACAATGACGAGTTAGACTATATCCGGCAGGAGGAGGCCGCGGGGCGCATCTTGGTGCTCGCTCCCGACAAAAAGCTGCCCGTGAATCATGTCTGCCACGACCCACGGCTCATGCAACAGACCTACGAATTGGGCAGACAGGCTGCCGAGAGAACGATAGACAAAATCAAACTGATGATGGCATGACCCGCGAAACAACACAAAATCTCAAGACATTCATCCTGCGACACAAGCTGCTCGCGGCGGCGTGCACCATCGGGACGGCCATGCTCGTCATGCTGACGGTGAGGCTCATGCCACCCTCTGAAAGCAATATCAGGCGGTCGGCGTGCATGGTCGACGGCGTGGCACAGCTCTGTGTCATCGCCGGACAAGACACCATCGTGGTGCATACAGACAGTGTGCGCCAGCAAGGGGTGTGGATCAACAGGCATTGGTGGTGGCCGAGTTGCGACGGCAGAATACTCACCGTGGCCCATCCGCCCCGCACCCGACTGCACATCGCGGGCGGCCGGCAGGTGTCTGCGACACATCTCATGACAATGATCAGCGACTCTCTCGCCCGACTGGTGCAGCGCAAGGAGGTGGAGCGCAAAGAGTTGGATTATTACTTGAAAAGCCACGGCGTACAGGATGAGGGATATACGCGCATCGCGCGGTATGCCGGCATACAGCGCAAAGAGGCCGACTCGATAAAGCACATTTACCATTTGCTCAAGGCTTTCATGATGCACGACAGCGTGAAAATGGCTCAAAGATATGTGCTGCGGGTGACATGGTATGACAATGACAACCAACCGGAGCACACGAATTGCATACCGTGGGTAGCGGAGATGAGCCTCAACGACAGGCCCATCATCGTGCACACACTGCGGTCAGTGAAGCCGTGGGGCGTATATGCCGTGCGCAACCTGATATGGGGCGGCGTGGGTCATAAGGAGATTGTCTCCGTGACATTGGCACCGGAAGACTCCGTAGTGCCCCATCATGCCATCATCACCACCGGCCGCACGCTGCGTGGACACCGGCACGACATCCCGTCGCTGTTTGCCATAGACGGCAGTCCGGTGTTCTCTAAGCACGGACAGTTTGTCGGAATCATCTCACATCAGGAAATTATCAAATAGCACATCATCTTGAACAAGCATCACACTACATATCATCACCACTTTTACAGATACGCTTGGTTGCTCATGGCCCTGCTGATACAGGGTTGCCGCGTCGACACCGACGACGTTGTCACGGTGACCAAGGGCCGCAATACCTATCGCGGCCAAATGGCAGACGGCCGTCGCGAGGGCTTGGGGGTGCTGTCGCATGGCGACTCCGTGATCTATTCGGGGGCTTGGCATCGCGGCATGCGGCAAGGCTATGGATGGACAACCGACTCGCTGGGCAGGAAAATCATGGGCACTTGGGACCACGACACCTTGGTCATTGGCACACGGCACGATTCTACCGGCACCTATACGGGAGAGTTCGACCGCAACCTCATGGCCCGCGGCCACGGCAGTTATCGTGACACGATGGGAACCTATTATGAGGGATTGTGGAAAGACGATGCCCGCAACGGATTCGGATTCTCATCGCAACACCGGTATTTCCGTGTGGGCGAATGGAAAAACGACGTGTACAAAGGCGAGCGACTGCAATACACGTCGGAGCGAATCTATGGCATAGACATCTCCAAACATCAGCATATCAAGGGCAAGCGCCGATACGGAATAGACTGGGGCCGACTGCGCATTACGCATCTCGGCACGCTATCGAAGAAGAATGTGAGTGGGCAAATAGACTACAAAGTGTCGTTCATCTTCATCAAGTCGACCGAGGGCACGACGATACTCAACCCGTTCTACAAGGCAGACTACACCGCGGCACGGGCGCATGGCTATCCCGTGGGCACCTATCACTTCTTCTCACACCGCTCCACGGGGGCCGAGCAGGCCAAGGCTTTCTTACGTCATTCGAGATTCAACAAGGGCGATTTGCCCCCTGTGCTCGACTTGGAACCGCTGCCGAGTCAGGTGGCAAAGATGGGCGGTGCGGTAGCCATGTGGCGACGAGTGAGAAACTGGCTGCAGATCGTTGAGAAGGAGACGGGCATGCGACCGATATTATACATCAGTCAACTCTTCGTGAACCGTTATCTCGACGCGGCCCCCGACATCAAGCACAACTATCCGGTATGGATCGCACGTTATGGCGAATACAAGCCCGACGTGAAGCTGTGGGTATGGCAGTTGGCTCCCGACGGCAGGGTGGCGGGCATCCACGGCGAAGTGGATATCAATGTTTTCAATGGCTATCATGCCGAGTTCAAACAATGGTTGAACACGGTTCGCAAGAAATAAGCACTCTGTGCGGATGTGAAACGCCTCTGTAAGCCGGCACGACGAGGCCATGCCCCGCTTTTGTGGCCTGCTTACATCGACGGGGAACCTGATTGACACATACAACAACAAAAGACAGCGTGTATTCTCACTCTGTCTTTTTCATCAGCAATCCGTTGCCGGCATCGATCTGCTGTGTTTCCCTGACCAGTCGATAAACAAATGTCTGGCTATCGCCAAAGTCGCAATACAGGCGGTCGTTTTGATATTTGAAACGACCATAACTGGTCTCTCCCCCACTGGTCTCGGCAATGTTTTCGCCATAGATTTTCAGTGAGATGCCGCCGTAATCGGTATCGACATGCCAGTTGCCTTGTATCCATGCGGGTGCCGACTCATGTTCCTTATGCTCGTCGTAAGACGGTGCGGGGCCGGTCACCTGCTCGCTGTCGGCATAAACCCCGTCACCATTCACCAAGCCCACGGAATTCGCGTCGTAGCTCTTGGAAGAGTCACAATGGCGCAGCAAGAACACGATGCCAACCACCATACAGGCTGAAATGATGGCAAAGCGTTTGAGGCAGCCCATCTTTTTTCTGTCCTTGTCTGAGGGATGCGTGTTTTGCGATGGTCGGAGAGCAGGATCCTGACGGGGAAAATTCGGTGTGTGTGGTGCCGCAAAACCATAGGGTG
>DBQL01000051.1:0-4972 GCA_002305235.1 Prevotella sp. UBA1395
CGACGCATTGCCCACCGACGAGCGGCTGGGCAGATTCGCCGGCAGTGAGGATATGGGCATGGTGGCCCTGATGTTCAATTATGGCCGCTACCTGCTCATCGCCTCGTCGCAGCCCGGCGGACAGCCTGCCAACCTGCAAGGAATATGGAATGACAAGCGCAACGCGCCGTGGGACTCGAAATATACCATCAACATCAATACCGAGATGAATTATTGGCCCGCGGAGACAAGCAATCTTCAGGAGTCGTTGGTGCCACTCTTCGCGCTCGTCGGAGATTTGAGCCATACCGGCATGAAGACTGCGCGCGAGATGTATGGTTGCCGCGGATGGATGGCACACCACAATACCGACCTGTGGCGCATAGCCGGACCGGTAGACGGTGCCTACTGGGGCATGTTTCCCAATGGTGGCGGATGGCTGTCGACTCATCTTTGGGAACACTATCTTTATACCGGCGACAGGGAGTTTTTGAGTCGTTGGTATAGGGTGTTGAAGGGTGCGGCCGACTTCTATCTCGACTTCATGCAGACCGATCCGCGCACGGGTTACCGTGTCGTGGTGCCCTCGGTGTCGCCCGAGCACGGCCCGAACGGCAAATCGCCGGTGGGTGCCGGATGCACGATGGACAATCAGATTGCTTTCGACGTGCTGTCAAACAGTCTGCGTGCCACAGAGATTCTTGGTGGCTCGGAAGCCTATCGCGACAGTCTTCGCACCGCCATCGCAGCACTTCCACCCATGAAAATCGGCAGGTACGGACAGTTGCAGGAATGGCAGGAAGATGCCGACGATCCCAAGGATGAACACCGGCACATCTCTCATCTTTATGGCCTTTATCCGTCAAACCAGCTTTCTCCCTATACACATCCAGAGCTTTTCATGGCTGCCCGAAACACATTGTTGCAACGGGGTGATATGGCAACGGGGTGGAGCTTGGCTTGGAAGATCAATTTTTGGGCAAGAATGCTTGATGGAAACCACGCTTTCAAGATTCTTTCCAACCTGTTAAGCATCCTTCCCAACGATGGCATGACCCGTGAATATCCCAACGGACGCATGTATCCCAACCTCTTCGACGCCCACCCGCCGTTCCAAATCGATGGTAATTTCGGGTGTACGGCCGGTATCGCGGAGATGCTGATGCAGAGCCACGACGGCGCGGTGCACCTGCTTCCGGCATTGCCAGTGGCATGGGAGTCGGGACATGTCAAGGGCCTTCGCGCACGTGGTGGTTTCGAGGTGGATATGGAGTGGGAGCACGGTCGGTTGAAAACCGCGTCGGTTGTGTCGCATATCGGTGGCACGTTGAGGCTGCGGTCGTATGTACCTTTGCAGGGCGACAGACTGCGACCGGCATCGGGACCTTGCCCCAACGCGTTGCTCCGCGGGGCGGAAATCAAGACGGCAGAGATCTCTCCCGAGGCACGTTTGGGAGAGCCGACGCTCCAAAAAGTGTATGAATATGATATGGAAACCATCGCAGGGCAACGCTATCGGGTGCAGGTGCGGTAACCGCAGTGGCATCAATAGGATTTTTTATTTCTCAAACAAATACTCTCTATATGTGATTTTGGGATAACAGAGGCAGGGTGTGGCGGTCATGTCACACCTTGTTTTTGTTGTAATAACCGGACGGCTGCTGTCTGAAACGATGACTTGTGAGGTCTTTCGCTGCGCTCACATGGGTGCAAAAGCAGTCAGAACACTGTGCTCGAGGCTTGCCAAACAGCCTTTGGAATCGGCTTTTTCGGGTGAGATGGCATATTTTTGAAAGTAAATGGGACGAATGGAAAACATTTCTTGTAAGAAATATACTAATTTTGCAGCGATACTACTCAATATCGATAACAATGAAAACCCTTTTGAAACAATCCTTGTTGATATTGCTCTTTTTCATGGGGCAGAGTGTTTTGGCACAACAACGCAGACCTATTGATTCCAAACATCCGTTATGGCTGGTACATGTGGATGTATGGAACAAGGCCGATCCGCAAAAAATCATCAATCTCATCCCCGACGATATCAAGCCTTATGTTTGTTTGAATCTGTCGTTGTCTTGCCAATACGACACGGCGAGGAAGGTTTACAAGATGCCGCAGAACGCCATCCGAACGTATAAATCATGGGCCTCTGTGTGTCAGGCTAACAAGATGTGGTTCACCTGTCAGCCCGCCAGCGGAGGACATACCCATATCCAAGACAACGACTTGGAGACCTTCGAGTATTTTTATAAGGCTTATCCCAACTTCCTTGGATGGAACTACGCAGAGCAGTTTTGGGGCTTCGACGAGACCAATGACAAGAGTTCCAGCTCGCAAAGCTCACGCATCGCGCTGTTCGCCAAACTCGTACCGATGGCACATCGGTATGGCGGGTTCCTGACCGTGAGTTTCTGTGGGAATATCTGGTCACATCCGTTGAACCCCGTGGGCATGCTCAAGCGCAACGCAGACTTGCTTGCCGCCTGTCAGAAATACCCCGAGGCGATGGTGTGGCTGTATAAGTACACCACGTCATCATGCTTTTATAATAATGAGAGTGTGACCATCGGACCGTTCATTGCGGGCTTGTCTGCCAATTATGGCGTGCGTTATGACAACTGCGGTTGGAACGGAGCGTTGGACGAAGTCTTGGGCAAGAACCACGGAAAGAAATATCCTGTGGCTGCCGGCATTGGCACGGTGATGGAGCAAACGGGTGTCAACGGCGGTACGATATGGGATGGTCCGGAGCTGATCTGGACGGAAGACTTCCAAAATCTTTATAACTCGACTGTCGATGGATTCACCCGTCGCAACTGGGGAACGTTTCCCGGCTTCCGTAATGCGTGGATAGACATGTTCCGTAAGGTCATCGACGGCACGCTGTACATCCCCACCCGTGAGGAGGTGGTGGCCCGAACCAAGGTCGCGGTGATCAACGACGTGACCCAAGGCAGCGACGAAGACAAGTATGCCGCATGGGGAAGTCTCTATGACGGACTGTATAAACAAGACGATCCCTTCAACCGAGGCAACGGACAATGGATGAGCAACGGACTGTATCTGAAGAAGACCGGCCGCTATGGGGTCATTCCTGTGATGCCCGGCACGTACGATGCCGTGGCCCGATCCATTCCTGTTCAGGTGAAAAAGTCGGCCTATGCTTCAAGATGGAGCACCGAGTCGCAGAAGGTGACAGAGTTTAACAACCTGTATGCGGAGACGAGCGAGGGCGACCTTTTCGTCTCGAGGGTAAGAAATCAGTTGGTGACCTATACCCCATATTCCTATCTTAACAGCAAAACCACGGCTTCGGCAAGCATTCCTTTGCAATATAACACCTGTGATAAACTCCGGCTTACATGGGGAAAACTGAGCAGTGGGGTGATCAAGGAGTATGCCGACCACGTCGTGGCCTATCTCAACAATTATCGCATAGACACCACGACGACCACCGTAGACCGCATCTCGGTCGTCGGTGCGACAAGCGAACCCACATACACCCTGACCACACGAGGCGAGGGCGTGGCCTCTGCCACGGCGACATGGGATGCTGAAAACGGCGTGTACACCATCGACGTGACACACAACGGACCGGTAGACCTGAACATCCGGTGCAGTGGCAATGCCGGCAACAGGCGTTCAGACTTTGTCGACGACACCCCGTTATCGGCCGAACTGCCTGTCCAACCCGCCGCTTTCCGTGGCTCACTCATCGGCGAGGCCGAAGACATGGATTATCGGAGCATCAAGAGTTGTGTGCTCGATCCGTACAATTTCTATCCGCAGGTCATGGGGCACGCGGGCAATGGGTTCATGGACATGGGCACGAATACGGGCGGATACCTGCGGCACACGTTCAATGTGGCCGAGGGTGGCGAATACCGTATTGCCGTGAGATACACGTTGCCATCGGCCGAGGGCAATCTCATGGTCGCGGTCAATGGGGTGAGCAATACCGTGGCATGCGCGAAGACCGCGACCAATCAATGGCTCAAGGCTTCTTTTGTCGCTACGCTTCAACCCGGCGAGAACCGATTGTTGATCAACAACAAGGAAGGTCTGCCGATGTATATCGACCAAGTAATCTACACCCCGGCCGACATTCCGGCCGAGCAGTTTGGCGTGACCATTCGCCCGTCAGAGCATGGAACGGTAACCGCGAGCCGCCCGACGGCCGAGGAAGGTGCAACCGTCACCTTGCAGGTGACACCCGACGAGGGCTATGAGCTGATGGGGTGGGAGGTGATTCACGGTGATATCATCCTTGGAGACGACCTGTCTTTCGTCATGCCCGATGATAATGTGACCCTCGCACCGCTGTTCAGGGATGTCACTTCTGTCTATAAGCTCGACTATACCACTACCAACAGCGGAACGATGCCTGAGGGATGGTGTGCCGAGCAAGGCGGCGAGGTGCACGAATACCCCAACGCTTACGGTTCGGGCGCACGTACCTTCGTGGGCTTCACCGGCTATCAAGGCAAGGCACTCTATTGGCGTGAGGTGAGTGCCGAGTATGGGTCGCAAAGTGATAAAACGCTCACATTAGAGCCGGGCAGCTATAAACTCATTTTCGCAATGGCCGCATGGAAGGGCAATCCGCAGTATAACGTGACTATCAAGAGTAAGTCCGGGCAGACCGTTCTCACCTCACCCTCTTACACGGCGGCACCCAATGCCAATGGAGACCGGTCGGCCGATGTGTCGTCGGCACAGCTCATCGAGTTGCCATTCACCGTTCAGACGGCGGGAGATTATGTGATTCGCTTCAGCTGTCCGGGAGGATTCAACGAGTATCTCTTGTTAGACTGTCGGGTCAACCGCGTCATTCCCACAGGCATCAGTGCCCTTTCCGATGCCGAGGGTGATGTTGCTCCCGTGGGTATCTACACCGTTTCCGGTGTGAAGACCGACCGTCTGCAACGTGGCATGAATATCGTCAAGATGTCCGACGGTAGCAGTCGCAAGATTTTCATACGGTAATCTG
>DBQL01000051.1:5101-10591 GCA_002305235.1 Prevotella sp. UBA1395
GTGTTTCTATATACCACTCACGACGAGGATACGGCCAATGGCTTCGAGATGTATGACTGGTTGCTCTACACATCTACCGATATGGTAAACTGGACCGACCACGGAGTGGTGGCCTCTACCAAGGATTTCGCGTGGCGTTCTCGCGACAACGGCGCATGGGCGTTGCACGTGGTGGCGCGCAATGGCAAGTTCTACATGTATTGTCCGCTCCACGGTCATGGCATCGGCGTGCTTGAGGCCCCCACGCCTTACGGTCCGTTCAAAGACCCGATAGGCAAGCCTTTGGTATGGGATAAGACCAACTGGTACGACATAGACCCCGCGGTGTGGATCGATGACGACGGACAGGCCTATATGTACTGGGGAAATCCTCATACATATTACGCCCGGTTGAACGATGACATGGTGTCGTTGAAAGACAGTGTGGTGCGATTGCCCTATCATATCGAGAACTATCAGGAAGGCCCTTGGTTCTATAAGCGCAACGGGCATTATTATCTCGCATACGCCTCCACCTGTTGTCCCGAGGCCATAGGCTATGCCATGAGCGACTCTCCCACCGGACCGTGGGAGAGCAAGGGCTATATCATGCGACCCACAAACCGTTCGCGCGGCAATCATCCGGGCATTATCGACTACAAAGGGCATTCATACGTGTTCGGATTAAACTACGACGTGATGCACCTCACTACCCAAGAGCACCACGAACGACGCTCCGTGTCGGTGTCGGAAATCACTTACAATGCCGACGGAACGATACAAGAGATACCCTATTGGCTCGACCAGCAACCCCTGAAGCAGTTGGAACCCCTGAATCCCTATCGCCGTACGGAGGCTGAGACCATGAATTGGGGCTACGGTCTGAAAACAGAGAAGAAGGCCGACGGCCGCGGTCTCGTGGTGACCAATATTGACGATGGCGAGTATATCAAACTGCGCGGAGTGGATTTCGGGCGTAAAGGTGCCAAGAGGTTTACGGCATCGGTGGCGGGAAAGAACGGTGGCACGATCGTGTTGCGGCTCGACGGCGAGCACGGACCGGTCATCGGCCGGCTCGAGATGAAGGGCACAGGCACCTCTGACACGTTCATGGAGATGACCTGCAAGGTGAAAAATGCCAAGGGTGTGCACGACCTGTACCTGTGTTTCGAGAAGTATACAGACTCTGACACGATGAAATTTGATTATTGGCAGTTTCAATAGATAAATCAAGCATAATGAAAAGATATTCCATCCTTATGGCGGGGCTGTGCATCTCGTTGTCGGCTGCCGCCATCGATAAAACCTTCAGCAGTCCGCAAGAGAAAATCAAGGTCACCGTATCAGACGAGGGGCGGCGCCCCACCTATACCGTGGAGTATGGCGGAAAGTCGTTCTTACAGTCATCGCCGCTGGGTATTGTGACTGCGACGCGCGACCTGTCGACCGGCCTCCGCATGACCACCACGTTCCAACGGGAGGTGAAAGACCACTACAAACTCAGAAACATCAAACAGTCGGAAGTACACTATGATGCCACCGAGGCTGTGTGCCGGTTCAAGAATGACAAAGGCGACTCCCTCGATATCGTGTTTCGTCTCACCGAGCGCGACGTGGCTTACAGCTACCGGCTTTATCCTGTCGGAGACCGTCGGAGCGACGTCATCAAGAGCGAGGCATCGGGATTTCGCCTGCCCCAAGGCACCACCACGTTCCTTTGTCCGCAGAGCAAGCCCATGGGAGGGTTTGCACGAACCTCTCCGAGCTATGAGACCAACTACACCTGCGACGACAGTACGGGTAAGAACGGCTGGGGCGAGGGCTACACCTTTCCCTGTTTGTTCAGGCTTGGCAGCGACGGTTGGGTGCTGATCTCTGAGACCGGCGTGGGCGGAAACTACTGTGGCAGCAGGCTCATGGGCCATGAAGACGGACTTTATACCGTGGGACTGCCGCAGTCCGGCGAGGGCAACGGCTTGGGATCGGTAGAGCCGGGCATCGCCCTGCCGGGCCAAACGCCGTGGCGTACCATCACCGTGGGTGCCGATTTGGCCAATATTGTGGAGACCACGGTGCCCTTCGACTTGGTGTCGCAGCGTTATCCCGCTTCGCAAGAATATGTCTATGGCAAAGGCACATGGAGCTGGATCATCGGCATGGACCCCAGTTGCAACTTTGATGAACAGAAGCGTTACATCGATTTCTCTGCCGCATTGGGTTACAACTCCGTGCTCGTCGATGCTCTTTGGGACACGCAGATAGGTCGTGAGGGCATCGAACGGCTGGCCGCCTACGGCAAATCCAAGGGTGTGAGCCTGTACCTGTGGTACAACTCCAACGGATATTGGAACGACGCGCCGCAGGGTCCGCGTGGCTTGATGAGCAATGCGATAGACCGTAAGGCCGAGATGAAATGGATGCAACGCATCGGTATTCGCGGCATCAAGGTCGACTTTTTCGGTGGCGACAAGCAAGACATGCTGCAACGCTATGAGGATATCCTGAGCGATGCCAACGATTACGGACTGCTCTGTATCTTCCACGGGTGCACACTACCTCGCGGTTGGGAACGGATGTACCCCAACTATGCCGCGAGTGAGGCGGTGCTTGCCAGCGAAAACCTGCATTTCTCGCAAGGCATGTGCGACGCCGAAGCCCGCAACGCGTGCATACACCCCTTCGTGCGCAACACGGTGGGCAGCATGGACTTTGGTGGTTCGGCCCTCAACAAGTTTTACAATGCCAACAACAGCACCGGCAGCCGGCGCCGCACATCAGATGTTTTCGCGCTCGCCACGGCGGTGATGTTTCAAAGTGCGGTGCAACATTTCGCCTTGGCACCCAACAATCTGACCGATGCCCCGGCGTGGGCGGTCGACTTTATGAAGGCCGTGCCCACCACTTGGGATGAGGTTCGGTTCATCGACGGCTATCCGGGCAAGTATGTCATCATGGCCCGCCGCCACGCCGACAAATGGTATGTGGTGGGTATCAACGCCGAGAAACAACCCCTGAAGCGCACCCTGCAACTGCCGATGATCGGCAACGGCACGGAAATGGCACTCTATGCCGACGATGCCAACCTGCAAGGCAGCCTCAAAAACATCAAGAACAAGAAAACCATCACGGTGACCATACCTCAAAACGGCGGAATGGTCATTGTGGGAAGCGCCCAATGACACAGCTTATGAAAATCTATCACAGACTATGCCTGACCGGCATCGGGGCGATGATGGCCTCTGCCTTGGTCGCCCAGAATCCTTTTGTGCAAACACGATACACGGCCGACCCCGCGCCGATGGTCAAGGGAGACACGCTCTATGTCTATGCCGACGTGGACGAGCCGGGGGCCGATTTCTTTTGGATGTACCAGTGGAGGGTCTATTCCACCACCGACATGGTGAACTGGACCGACCACGGTGAGCAGGCCGGACTGAACACATTCACTTGGGCCGACGACCGCGCGTGGGCCACCCAGTGTATCGAGCGCAACGGGAGATACTACTGGTATGTGTGCGCCCACTCCAAACTCTCGGGCGGAATGGCCATCGGTGTGGCTGTGGCCGACAGTCCGCTCGGCCCGTTCAAGGATGCCTTGGGCAAACCGTTGTACGACGACGGCAAGTGGGACAACATTGATCCCACGGTACTGGTCGATGGCGATGAGGCCTATCTGGTATGGGGAAACCCCGAGATACATCAGGCCAGGCTCAACGCCGATATGGTGAGCTTTGCTTCACCGGTGACGCTTGTCGACCAAACGGAAGAGAGTTTTGGCGCACCGTCGCCCGCCAAACGGGTGAAGGGCACGAAGTATCGCGATCTCTATACCGAGGGACCGTGGCTGCACAAGCGTGGAAAGAATTACTACATGCTCTATGCCGCCGGCGGGGTGCCCGAGCATTTGGCCTACTCGATGAGTCGCAAACCGATGGGGCCGTGGACTTATAAAGGTACCATCATGCCGCAACTCAATGCCACCAACTCGTTTACCAACCACTGTGGACTGGCCCATTTCAAGGGGCATGACTATTTCTTCTACCACACCGGCAACCTGCCGGGGGGCGGGGGCTTCGCGAGGAGCATGGCCGTGGAGGAATTTACTTATAACGATGATGGCACCATTCCCACCATCATGCCCACCCGTGAGGGCGTGAAACCCGTGGGCACGCTCGACCCCTATCGCCGGGTAGAGGCCGAAACCATTGCCGACAGTCGTGGGCTCACCACCGAACAGCATCATCGCACGGGTGTCTATGTGACCGACATTCATCAAGGCGACTGGCTGAAAGTGGCTCAGGTGGATATGGGTGACACCTCGCCTCGGTCGATAACCCTCAGCGTGGCGAGCGCGAGTCAGGGCGGTACGGTGCTGGTCTATGCCGACAGCATTGGCGGAAAGCCCGTTGCCGAACTCAGCATCACGCCCACGGGAGGATGGGAAGAGTGGCAGACCGTTAGCGCCAACCTGTCTGTCGCGCTCACGGGCATACACCCGATCTTCTTCACGTTCAAAGGACAGAAAGGCCGGAAACTGCTGAATATGGACTGGTGGAGAATGGAAAAATAGCAAATATCCTTATCTGTTTTATAAATATATGAATCTATCGAATGAAAAAACTAATGACACTGGCTTTGCTGTTGTGGGCTTCTTTGGCGGCAACGGCACAGAAAACACTGACCGTAGACGGCATGACGCGCAACTATTTGGAGTATATTCCTGCCAACCTTGGCGAGAAACGGCCGCTGCTCATCAGCTGTCACGGCATGAATCAGGATGCTGCTTACCAAAAGGGCATGCTTAAAATAGAGACCGTGGCCGACACCGCCAAGTTTGTCGTCGTATTTCCCAACGGTATCGACAAGGCATGGGACATCAGCGGGCGTCGCGACATCAACTTCATCCTCGCGCTCATCGACGAGATGGTGGCGCGCTATCACATCAACCGCAATCAGGTGTTTCTCTCCGGATTCTCGATGGGAGGCATGCTGACCTATCATGCCATGAACCTGATCGCCGACAAGATAGCGGCCTTTGCGCCCATCAGCGGCTATCCCATCTATGGTGCGTCATATCAGAGCAGCAGACCCATTCCCATCATCCACACACACGGTACGGCCGACGATGTGGTGGTGTTCGGCAAGGTGCAGAGTGTGCTCGACGGGTGGATAGCACGCGATGAATGTGCAGCGACACCCGTCACGGTGAAGTCGTATCGTGGCGCGCCACACATCACGAGGCACACTTGGAAAAACAGCGCGACGGGCATCGAGGTGGTGCTGATGGAGATGGCCGACAAAGGGCACTGGATTTCCAATGACTATGGGGTGCTCACGGGCGATGAGATTTGGAAGTTTTGCAAGCGCTACGCGCTCGACATGAAAGACCCTGAAGTGAGCATCACCTCGCCGGTAACGGGTGCTTACTATACCATAGACAGCGGGACGCAGTCGGCCGATATCACGATTAGCGCACGGGCCGAAGACCCTGACGGCAGCATTGTCAAGGTG
>DBQL01000051.1:10686-12509 GCA_002305235.1 Prevotella sp. UBA1395
GCAGTCTGTCTCAGGTGTTCGGCTCTGACTTTGACGCACGTGGCGCGGGCGTGGTGCCGTCGGGATGGGTGACCTACGACGGCAAGGAGAAGCGTGTGGGTGGGGCGGATACTTACAGCTTGGGCTGCCGCATCCTGCAGATGACGGGTGCGGTGCGCGATTTCAACCATGCGCTTTATATCAGGAATACCTCGGGCGCGGCACCGGAGGGCTATGCCAAATACGGTTCGGCGGAGTCGCAAACGCCCTTGGCTCTTCAGCAGGGGCGGCATCTTGTGAGGTTTATGACTTGCAATTGGAACTGCGTGCAGCAGCCGGTGAAATTTGTCTTGCGCAACAACGGCACCAACGCGGTGGTGGCCACGAAGACCGTGGTGCCCACCTGCAACATCGGTAACAACGCTGCCAACGACTTCTCGGGGGCGACACAGGTGAACATGGAGGTTGACGTGCCGCAGACCGCGCAGTATGCTTTGGAGTTCTATACGGCCGATGCCGCGTGGGCTGACGCGATGATTGCCAATGTTTCGGTGTTCCGGATCAAGGATGCCACGGCGGTATCGACCATCGACCGTGAGCCCGGGGCGGTGGACTATTATGACCTTTCGGGCAGAAAGACTGTCTCGACGGCGAAAGGTATCGTGATTCGTAAGAGCGCAGACGGCAAGGGTCGCAAGGTGGTGATGCCATGATGGCCTGATGACTCGCATGGGGCGGGGGCGTGAAGGCTCTGCCTGCGGCTTGCGATTTCGATAGACCTCAAGGCGGTATGCCGGGATGTTTTGTCTTGAAAATATCACAAAATCCCGTATTTTATTTTTCTTGTTTTAGAAAAATATTCTTTCTGCTTTGTAAATATTTTGTCGGGTTTTGGTCCCGATTCGCTTGTTTTTGAACGTCAAAAGGGTGTTTTACCCTTGGCATAAAGCCTCGATCGCGTGCGGTTGAGGCTTTTATTGTCGCGCGATACCTATCTTATCGCGGCGCGATGAGGTAGTTATCGCGAGCGCAATGGGCAGAAACGGGTGGGATACGAGGTATGTATTATTGTAAATACCTGATTGATAAGTAGTTATAAATATATGCCATTTTAGGCGTATTTGCGTGCAAAGACCGGGTTGTTGGATTCTGCGCGAGAATGAGAGAGACTTTTGTCAAATATTCATCACGGTTTTTATGACGATGATTCACAAAGGTTTTTCTCCTATTCTCAATCGGCTTTCGGGATTCCCCATTGCTGTGGCCTGCATGGATGGTTGCCGGGGTCAACGTGTTTCGGTGTCCATCGCCCCCTTCTCCATCTTTTCGATATACTCATCCAAGACCGGTATCAGTCCGGCCATCGTTTTGCCGTCCAGTCCGCATTCGATGATATGGGTGACCATACACCCCGGTATCTGCGAGGCTTCGTCTTTCAGGGCTTGTCCTTTCGGGGTGAGGCATACGATCTGTTGGCGCTTGTCGGTATCGCCCGCGCGCCGTGCCACGAGTCCTATTTTTTCCATCCGCTTGATGAGCGGAGAGGTGGTATTGATGCCAAGGAACAGCCTTTTGCCAATGTCATTGATGGGTTGCTCGTCTTGTTCCCATAGCACGAGTAGCACGAGATATTGCGTATAGGTGATGCCTATCTTGCGCAAGAGCGGCTCGTAGGCCTGCGTGGTCAGTCTGCTGGCCGTATAGAGGCGGAAACAGAGTTGATTGCTGAGTTTGAGTTGTTCGTATTGCATGGCTTGTCGGAAACTAATGCCGGTCATGATGCATCTGCCTGTTATCGGTCAGATGTGTCACGCCAATGGGGTTACTGATTGGTTGTGGTGTCG
>DBQL01000051.1:12645-12841 GCA_002305235.1 Prevotella sp. UBA1395
GGGTCGGCATCTTTGCCATTCACGTCTATTTTCTTCATGATTTGGAAACTTACACCATAGTTCAGTTGACAGAAGCTGCTGATTTCCTCGTCGCTTCCGGGGTCTTGGTTTGCAAACTGGTTGCATGGGAACCCAATCACGACAAGTCCCTTGTCCTTGTATTTCTGATGAAGTTCCTCCAAACCCTCAAACTGTG
>DBQL01000051.1:12881-13875 GCA_002305235.1 Prevotella sp. UBA1395
TTTTTTTTGTTTTTATATTTGTTGTTTAATGTTTTCTTTCTACCCTTTTATGGTCTTGATGATGATGTCTTTCGACTTATTTTATGTAGTCAATCCTTCTGTTTGACATGGCAAAGATAAGCAATTTTGTATATATATCGTATGCGATACATAAAACATTTAACATCAATTATAATATATCGTTCGCGATATAACAATATTCAACTTTTGTTAAGATACACCTATGCGAATTGCTTCATATCTTGTCATGCTTTGGTTGAGAGTAGAAGGGCGGGAATTCGGGAGTGGAGTGGTGTGAGGGGTAGTTTGGTGTTCCAAATGCGATAGGTCTAATTTCTCAGCACTTCTGAGTCCATATTTGTTGTGTCTTGCATGCCGTTTGTCGAATCTTTCAGTGGTTATAGTTTGTCGGCAAACAGATGTTTTTTCAAAAAATCACCAAATAATTTGTTCGTTTCATAAAATCTTATTACCTTTGCACCCGCTTATCAAACGATAAGTTGGTATGAAGATCCGTTAGCTCAGTTGGTAGAGCACAACACTTTTAATGTTGGGGTCTTGGGTTCGAGCCCCAAACGGATCACTTTAGCGCAGAAGAGGACTTCATTTCCGGAGTCCTCTTCTGCGCTAATGGTACGTACCTGCAAGTCCGGTTGTTAACTGAAGCAGGTCGAAGGTTGTGACAGTAATCTGTGTTTGATGGTTTGGGGTGATTTCATCTTGGCTTATCCTCACTCGACAATCTCTCTTATCCGTCGCAATCTCTGTGATTTCGGCCAATGGACTCGTGTCAACCAAGAACCGATGATAAAAAATCCTCGCCACTATTTCAGATGTTAGACGGTTATCGCAAGTTTGGGCATCATGGGTCGCGTTTCATGACGGTAACGGTTGCGGATGCTGTTGGTAACAGTAGGGGACAATGTCTTTTCATGATTGGCTTTTGTCGATGATCTGACAGGGAAGCGAATCATTCGGTCTTTAGGTGGTTAAC
>DBQL01000051.1:13960-15557 GCA_002305235.1 Prevotella sp. UBA1395
GGGTCTTGCTCTTTGGTGACATACCGCTTCCAATAGGCCATCAGGAGAGTGGTGAGGGGCAAGGCGATGATTAGTCCGATAAACCCAAGGATGGCCCCCCATACCGATAATGACAAGAGCAATATGGCCGGGTTCAGCCCCATTGCCTTTCCCATGATTTTGGGTGTGACGATGGCATCGGATATCACCTGAACCAATGCGAAGAGGCCAAGTGCCAATCCGAAGATCACCCAAAAGTTTTGTCCTGTGTCGGCAGCTTTGAGCATGGCAAGAAATGCCGTAGGGATGAGCGCAAAAGTGTGTAGGTAGGGCACGAGGTTGAGTACTCCGATGAGGATGCCCATGCCTATGGCCACGGGAAAATCCATGATGGTGAATCCTACGCAAAACATGATGCCCATGCACAGTGATACCAATCCTTGTCCCCGGATATAGTTGTTCAGCTCGCGTGCCACATCATCTTTCATGTCGTTCCAGAACGGACGGTTTTTCGCTGGGAATATCCTCACCCAGTTGCTCGATAGGTATTCGTAATCTTGCAGAATAAAAAAGGTGTAGAGCAATGTGATGAGCGAGGCTACAATACTGATCAATATGCTTGCCGTCTGTCCCACGATATTGAACAACTTGGGCGCGGCACTCTTGAGAATATTGGTAAAATCGGGGCTTTTAAAAAATTGTTCGAGCTGAGATTGGTTCTTGGATATCCATAGTGCAATCCATTCTGAGATGTTGTTGGTATGCGTGGTTTTGTGCATCCAGTGCGTGAGGATATCGTATAACTTTTGAAACTGCTCGATCATGGGGGGGATGATGAGATAGATCATCAGGCTGATAATGGCCAAAACGATGAACAATGTGATGACCACGGCAACGGCCCTGATACGTATTCGGGCTTTGTCTTCCACGAATTTGACAATGGGATAGAGCAGATAGGCAAAGAGCCAAGCCACGAAGAAAGGCAACAGCACGCTGCTGAGGTAGTTGACCATATATAATACGGCAAACACAAGGAGTGCGGTGCCTACCCATCGTACTAATTTGTCAAAAGTAATTTCCTTTTGCATAATTTGATATTCGATCTTGGCGGATGGTTTTCGGGCGAGCCTCGACAGCACGACCGTTATGGTTCGATGTTTTCAAAGAGGTTGCCCGACATTGAGTTGCGGTGGTCTTCCTCGACGGCTTTCTGGAAACAGTCTCTGCAAAGTGGCTCGTATTCGAGCTTCTCGCCCAGCATTACCTGTGAGTCGTTTTTCACCAATCGATGGCTGGCGTAAGCCAGGGAGCCACATCTTACACAGATGGCATGCACCTTGGTCACCTCGTCAGCCACGGCACAGAGGGCCGGAATGGGGCCGAAGGGCACGCCGCGGAAGTCCATGTCGAGTCCTGCCACGATAACCCTGATACCACGATAGGCCATTTTGTTGCATACATCCACAAGTTTGTCGTCGAGAAACTGCGCCTCGTCGATACCCACAACATCGTGCCCCGCGCTCAGTGCCAAAATGGCTTCGGCATTACTTACAGGCGTAGAGTGTATGCTGTTGTGGTCGTGACTCACCACGTCAACATTAGAATATCGTGTGTCCAT
>DBQL01000051.1:15583-16723 GCA_002305235.1 Prevotella sp. UBA1395
CGAATGAGTTCTTCGGTTTTACCCGAGAACATCGACCCACACACCACTTCAATTCTACCGGGGCGGTGGATTTCTCCTATCATGTTATCTGTCATCATGATTGCAAATTTAGATAAAAATTCCGATAATGTGATGTAATTTTNNTTTCGCAATAAAGTTTCATGTCACGGTCTGCCATTTTCCTCTCTCGCATAAAAATATGGTCAAAAAATCAAGTCTTGTTTTGACCATTGATCATTCAAAAAACAACATTTTGTGCTGCCTTTAAATCTTTCTGCAAATTTTCTTTATTCTTTGTATTGAAATCAGGATTATTTACTTTTATTATATGTGAAAGATGTTCGCTTTGGGCAATACAGTAAGGTATCATTGAGTCAACTCCAAAAATTAAGTTCATAGGAATGAAATAGCAAAGTCCATGATGTTTTGCCCAATCCAGTGGTACTGTTTCATTATGAATAAAGACAGGTTTTGTCTCTTTTGATAATTGGCAAAGATACCATGGATTAGTATAATTAAAAGTATACCAAATTGATTCATGTCCTTGGTCTGCTATTAGCAGGTTGTAAGCACATGAATTCTTGGTTATTTCAATTTTATCCAAATCGGTCAATTCTGGTAGATAGATTCCCCAATGCCTTGTAATCATAAGCCAAGCGTGGTTGATGGATTCTGCCCATTCATCATTTGGATTTTTTGAATACTCAATTAGTTCCTCACGCAATTTTCCTTCAATGTCATTCCATTGGTTATCTCTTATTTTTTTTATTAGAGGTATGTCTGCAATAGAACGAAATTCTAAGGATTCACGAAAAGCTTTAAAAGTTGTATTTAACCCTAAGTCTATGTCAAACCCATTTCCTAAGACTATCAAGTTGTTCATAAAATTCCAATTTAATTATTAAATCCAAATTTGTTCCATGCTTCGAGAACGAGGCGCTTGGTGCGGTATTCGCCGTATTGGCGTATCTCGTTGTCTTTCAGCACTCGGAAGGTCTCGTTGATGCAGCCTTTGCCGCAGATGTCTTCGGGGTCTAAGATGTAAACGAGGTCTTCGGTGTTGAGACCATAGAGGTGGGCAAAGATGGCGTCAAGCTCGGCTTGAAGGACGGCTCTGCGCTCCGGAAGGTATACCCAAGG
>DBQL01000061.1:0-496 GCA_002305235.1 Prevotella sp. UBA1395
CCGATGCAAAAATGCTTAAAAATATTTTCTAATACCTCAGAAGTCGTAATTTGGCCACCGGTGATTTCTGCCAGTTGTTCCAAACAGATATGGAGGTCCTCCGCTATCAGATCACCGGAAAAGTTGGCATGAAGGTCATCAATGACACGCAATAGGGTGGTGTGAGCACGCGTTAAAGCTTCATAATGACGAGTTGAGGTGACAATCACGGAGTTTTCGGTGATAACCGGAATATCAGCGGCTTCATATACATTTTTTTCTAATTCGTCCAAACCCGTCTTATACTTTGCACTGATTGCAAGTTGAGCGTATGGTTGAAATCCGAAAATAGAGAAAAACTGTGATGAAGAGGCGTTAAGATCCGATTTGTTGTAAAGGATAATCACCTTTTTCCCCTTGGTACGCATCTTCATCTCATCCACTTCCATCTCCGTAGGTTGTCGGTCGAGAATCCAAAGAATTATCGAGGCCTCATCTATCTTTTGGAACGAACGGT
>DBQL01000061.1:573-6918 GCA_002305235.1 Prevotella sp. UBA1395
CTCTTGCCCACATTTGTTTTTCCCACTATGGCCACAGGAATTCCCTGTATAATAGCGTTGCCCGTCTCAAAGGAACGGGCAAGTTGTGTGATGCGCAGATCAATGGTCTGAGCCAGTTCCAAAAGCTCGCTTCGATCGGCAAACTCCAAGTCCTCGTGATCGGAGAAATCGAGTTCCAATTCCAATAACGACGTCATTTTAAGCAGTTGCTCGCGTAAGTCGGCCAATTCTGACGAGAAATGCCCTTTCAGTTGACTCATCGCAATCTTATGGGTGGCCTTGTTTGTCGATGCGATCAAGTTGGCCACCGCCTCGGCCTGACTCAAATCCAGTTTCCCGTTCATATATGCCCGCATGGTATATTCTCCCGGTTCAGCCTGTCTGCAGCCCGTTTCGATAAGTGAACGAAGCACTTCTTTAACGATATACTGTGAGCCGTGGCAAGAAATTTCTATCGAATCCTCGCCGGTATAGCTATGTGGTGCGCGATATAGGCTCACCATCACGTCATCAACGACTTCCCCGGCCGGATTGTTAAATTGCCCATAGTGCAGGGTATAGCCTTTAGCATCAGTAAGATGCTTCCCATTATTCTTGCAAAACAGTCGGTCAACAATATCAATGGCATGCTCACCCGACACCCTGATAACAGAAATTGCGCCCCCCGCAGGCGTAGAGAGCGCACAAATGGTATTATGATGTAAATGCTGATATTCCATTTAAATGCGGTCGAGAACAATCTTGATCAATCCATCGATAGAATTCTTATATCCCGTATTGGCTTCTTTGGCCCGTCTGTTGGCGATGACCATACAGCATGTGAGTGCCCTGTGCCCCATCAACTTAGCCAAGCCGGCAAGTGCCGACGACTCCATCTCAAAGTTGGTGATACGATATCCTTGGTATTCAAAAGACTCCACTTTGGCGTTCTGATCCGGATCAGACAGGGGGATACGCAGTTCCCTGCCTTGAGGCCCAAAGAAGCCACCACATGCTATCGTCACACCCCTAACCATATCCTCACCCGCCACACGTTCGAGAGTCTCCTTGTCTGCATCAATGACATACGGGGCGCCTTTCTGCGGATTCCAATTCATGTGCCGTTTGAAAGCCTCCTCAAAGTCCAAGTCACAGTTTTCATTGCGTCCGGCATAGTAATTCAGCAGTCCGTCAAAGCCAATACTTTTCTCGCTGGCAATATAAGTACCCACCGGAGTATATTCTTGCAATCCGCCACAAGTGCCAATCCGCACAAGCGTCAGCGATCGTAGCGTCGGTTTCAGGTGCCGTGATTGAAAGTCGATATTGGCCAAGGCATCAAGCTCGTTCATCACGATATCGATATTATCACAACCTATTCCCGTGCTAACCACGGTGATACGCTTACCCTTATAAGTACCGGTAATGGTGTGAAACTCGCGACTCTCTACCTCGCACTCCTTGGTCTCAAAATGAGAGGCTACCACACTCACCCGACCGGGATCGCCTACAAGAATCACCTTATCGGCTAATTGTTCCGGAAGTAGATGAAGATGGAATATCGAACCGTCACTGTTGATAATCAATTCGGATTCTGCAAAATATGTGTTCATATCTATTCATTTTTAGATTGATAATACTATAATAATTAAAGTTGAGATACAGTTAAGCTCAATGATGAGAATCTTATCGTGAGACTTCTATATTCCTTATTTTCTTTTCCACAGTGATAATATCTTTTCGCTGCTGAATAACGTTTTTCTCCAAATTCAGTATTTCATCTCTCAGTCGGGCTTTCTCGGCAGCGTCTGCCGTTTGATAACTCATCCTCTTCGAAGACAGGGATGCCCTCGACTGAGCCAACAGTTCATGAAGTTCTTGAGATTGTTTAAAGAGTTTATGACTGTCTTCCGAGGCAAACGATGACTTTGCGGTAAGAATCTTCCGATCATCCACAACCACTTGAAATCCATCCGTGTTGCTCTCGATGGTGTTTCGTTGCAACATGGCATCCCTTCGTTTGAGGGCAGCAGTCAGCTTACCAAATTTCCAAGTACTTTTGATACTTTGCAACTTAGCGTAATGTTGAAGTTGAAGGTCCGAAAGATTATCATTGGCGAAGTCCAAGCGCGGATTCGTCGGCACAAAAGTATAGATACACACACTGTCTTGAGGCTGAAATCTGTCACTGACAAGCCATCCCAAAGAATCAAGGTCATCGATGGCCAACAGATAATCGTTCGCCGTAGAGTTGAACGGCAACCCATAGTTCTGCGGTTCATACCATTCGCCCTTGTCTGTATCATAGATTGTCATGAAAATGTCACGCCCTCCAAGACTGTTAGGGCCTTGGGCCGAGAAAAACAAAGTGAACCCATCCGAGCATAGGAACGGGAAATTCTGAAACATAAACTCCTTTTCGTCGATACCAGCTTGACGGGAGGGATTGCTCCATGTTTCACCCAACAGAATCTGTGAAACCAAATGTGTTCCGAGCGTGTCACCTGTTGCATAAAACCTGCGATCTCCAAAATCGTTCTCATATTGCCCCAGCACTTCGCCGCTCTCCATGCTTCCTTTCGAAGACAATTGTCCTAACTCGTGGGGTAGGGAGATGCGCGACAAGAAATCGGCCTTGCTCACTACCACACTGTCTATAAACATCACTTTGGCCGTAGAAGGAAGCATGGTGAGAAACATCCTGTGCAACGGAGCATCGGTCTCCTTCTTGGTTGTTATCTTGACGGGCTTGCCTTTTTGTCCATGCATCTTTTGGGCCTGTGCTTGTAAGCCGGCCATCATCGTCAAGGCAATCACCAAAAGGGTTTTCAGATTCTTCATCTTTGTATGACATGATTAAGATAACAAAGATAAAAAATTTATTTCAACAGATAAAGAAAACGTGGTAAATTTATATTAATTAAGCAGTCGTTATTTCATAAACACCAAGTAAACCGCCGCTATCAGGCAAAAAAAGGCGGCTATGTGATTCCATCTCAAGCCTTGGTCCTGAAACAGCATATTGGCGATGACCACGAAAACCACAAGGCTGACACATTCTTGTATCACCTTGAGCTGCAGCAATGAGAATGGTCCGCCATTGTCATGAAATCCAATCCGATTGGCCGGGACCTGACAACAATACTCCAAGAACGCAATCAACCAACTGAAAGTGATGACACCTATCAGCGGCCAACTTTTGCTTATGCCCATCTGTTGGAGTCTCAGGTGACCATACCATGCCAATGTCATGAAAATATTGCTCAGTACAAGCAGTAAAATTGAATAAACGCCGTTCATGCTTCATTAAAGGGTATATGTAAGGGGCGAATTTTTTTATAAATCCACCCCTATCGAATATAGATATTGCCTATCCCAAAAGATGCGATGCCATATTCTGTGCGGCACGCCGACCATCACCCATTGCGAGGATAACCGTCGCTCCACCACGCACAATGTCACCTCCGGCATAGATGTTCGCACGCGAGGATTCCATGCCTTCGTTCACCACAATCGTATTCTTACGGCCCAGCTCAAGTCCTTGTATCGATTTGGGCACAAGGGGATTGGGAGACACGCCTACGGCAACAACCACCTGATCGCATGCCAAAGTGACGGTCTTGCCTGTCGACACCGGACTTCTGCGGCCCGAGGCATCAGGCTCTCCCAGTTCCATCACGTCGAGTATCACGCCACTCACTCGTCCATTGTCATCGCCGATGTATTCTTTGGGGTTGTGGAGCGTTAGGAAATTGATGCCTTCTTCCTTGGCATGCTTTACCTCCTCCAGTCGGGCAGGCATCTCTGCCTCCGAGCGTCGGTACACCAGTGTCACGTCGGCACCCAAGCGTTTGGCCGTACGGCAAGAGTCCATCGCCGTGTTACCGCCGCCGACAACCAATACCTTCTTGCCCAAGATAATCGGCGTATCGGTATCCGGATTGGCGGCGTCCATCAGATTCACACGCGTAAGATATTCGTTGCTCGACATCACATTGATAAGATTCTCACCCGGAATACCCATGAAATTGGGCAAACCGGCACCCGAACCCACAAAGATGCCCTTGAAACCTCTCTCCTCAAGTTGTTCTATACTGATGGTTTTACCAATAATTGTATCTGTTTGGAAATGAACACCTAACTTGCGCAGGTTATCAATCTCTACATCTACAATCTTGTTGGGTAAGCGAAATTCGGGAATACCATATTTCAACACACCGCCCACCTCGTGGAGTGCCTCGAAAACATACACTTCAAAGCCTTTTTTCACCATGTCTCCGGCAAAGCTCAATCCGGCGGGTCCCGATCCAATCACAGCTACCTTCATGCCATTGCTCGGTGCCAATTCGGGCAGAGCCATGCGTCCACTCTCACGCTCGTAGTCTGCGGCGAAGCGCTCCAAATAGCCGATAGCCACCGCCGGCTCGTTCATCTTGAGATGGATGCATCGGCTTTCGCATTGTTTCTCCTGCGGGCACACACGGCCGCAAACCGCCGGTAGGGCAGAGGTATTCTTCAAAACCTGAGCCGCAGCCAAGAATTGCCCGCGCTCTATATTCTTTACAAAAGATGGAATGTCGATGTTAACCGGACAGCCTTCCACACAACTCGGCTTGCCACAATCAAGGCAACGGTGCGATTCCCTTACCGCCATTTCAGGAGTAAGTCCTTGGTTGACCTCTTCCAACCGTGTTGTGGCACGGTAAACCGGATCGAGTTCGGGCATTTTCACACGCTCGATGCTCGTCCGCTCCTTTGCTTTCATCGAGGCACGTAAGTCTTTTCTCCATTGGGCATTACGATCTGTGAGAGCAGCTATACTCTCATCCTCCAACTGTGGATATTCCGTGCCAACAGTTTGAGCGACTTCAGCGACATTATCCTCTGCCGACTCGTGAACCGCCTTGCCATGCTGTGCCGCGTCATAATGCTCCATGTCTTCCTTCTCCACATTCTTGAAGGTGCCCATGCGTTTCATCATCTCATCCCAGTCCACCTGATCTCCGTCAAACTCCGGACCGTCGATACAAACGAATTTGGTCTTTCCGCCAATGGTAAGGCGGCATGCCCCACACATGCCCGTTCCGTCAACCATGATGGTATTCAGTGACACGTCGTTGGGAATATTATATTTACGCGCCATCATCGAAGTGAACTTCATCATCACCGGCGGGCCGATGGCCAACACCTTGTCGACGTGTTCACGGTTAATCACCTCTTCCACGCCCACAGTGACCACGCCTTTCTGTCCCAAGGAACCATCATCGGTCATGATAATCAGTTCGTCACTGTACTTCTTCACGTCATCAATCATGATGACAAGGTTGGCCGTACGTCCCGCAAGCACAGAGATAACCCTGTTTCCCGCCTGCTTCAAGGCAGTGAGGATAGGCAGTATGGCCGCGATGCCGATGCCACCGCCGGCACAGATCACCGTGCCATAGTTCTCGATTTTTGAGGGTGTACCCAATGGACCGACAATGTCATTTACATAGTCACCCTCGTTCAATTGGCAGAATTTTGTAGACGACAGTCCCACCTCCTGAATGACAAGTGTCAGCGTACCTTTCTCCGCATCGGCTTTAGCGATGGTGTATGGCACGCGCTCACTGCGCTTATCTACCCTGACGATGATGAAGTTTCCCGGTTTGCAACTCCTTGCGATCAGTGGTGCCTCTACTTCAAAGCAGTACACTTTCTCAGAGAATTGCTCTTTTTTGATGATTTTGTTCATGGTTGTTAAAAATGATGGAAAGTACGTATAATATGGTAATAAAAATGTATCAAAAGCATTTGAGCCAATCCCGATATTGTGTCTTTCTTCTCATAAGACATCCCACGGGTGACAGTCCATGCTTTTGATACATTCTTTTTAATGTTTTCTGGTTTTATCCGAAATTCTTGTCATCGAGCATCTCAAATCCGCAATAGGGCACAAGCGCTTTCGGTACGCGAATGCCTTCGGGCGTTTGGTTGTTCTCGATGATAGCCGCCACGATACGCGGCAGTGCAAGTGCCGACCCGTTGAGCGTGTGGCAAAGTTCCGTCTTTTTGTTCTCCGCACGACGGAAACGACAGTGCAGGCGGTTGGCCTGATAACTTTCGAANNCAGATGGCCGAGGTGAAACTCATATCACCACCGCAGAGCTTGAGGATATGGTAGGGCAGCTCCAACTTCTTCAACAAGCCCTCCACATGATCCAGCATCTCACTCAGGCTCTCGTAAGAATGCTCCGGTGTATCGATGCGAACGATCTCTACCTTGTCAAACTGATGCAGACGGTTCAGTCCGCGAACATCTTTACCGTAGCTGCCGGCCTCCCGACGGAAACATGCCGAATAAGCGCAACGCTTGATGGGCAGCTC
>DBQL01000061.1:6931-7140 GCA_002305235.1 Prevotella sp. UBA1395
GGAATGAGATAGAGATTATCCAAATTGGCATGATACATCTGCCCCTCCTTGTCAGGCAACTGTCCGGTGCCATAGCCCGATGCCTCGTTCACCACGTATGGCGGCTGCACCTCGAGATATCCCGACTTACGGGCCTCATCCAAGAAGAATGCCTCCAAGGCACGCTGAAAACGTGCCATCTTGCCGATATACACCGGGAATCCGGCACC
>DBQL01000061.1:7214-7396 GCA_002305235.1 Prevotella sp. UBA1395
CCACCTTCTCTCACCACCACATTATCATTGGCATCCTTGCCCTCGGGCACATCCGCATGGGGAATGTTGGGTATGGTGAGCAACACGTTGGTCATATCCTCCTGAGCTTTCTCCATAATCTCCTGAAGGGCCTTGTCAGCGGCCTTCAGTTCGGCCACCTTATTCTTGATCTCGTCAGCTTC
>DBQL01000061.1:7419-7741 GCA_002305235.1 Prevotella sp. UBA1395
TGCTGTTGCTTGTTGGAGTCTACCTTTTGCTGGGATTCTCTGCGGATTTTATCGTATTCCAATACCTTTTCTACAGCTTCACGGGCACCCGTAAAATGCTTTTTCTCGAGTCCCTTGATGACGCGTTCAGTGTCTTCACTGATAAGTTTAAGTGTAAGCATAATGCCTTGTATTTATGAATTTTCTAATGATAAGGCAAAAGTACAAAAAAAGAACGAAAGCGCAAAAATAGAGCGAAAAAACATTTCATCTCAGGGAAACGTTGCTATTGGTGATTGCAAAATGATAGTTCACACATGAAACAATAGCAATATGTAGATGT
>DBQL01000061.1:7766-7909 GCA_002305235.1 Prevotella sp. UBA1395
CATCAAAAAAGGAGTTCGGCAGGATGCCGAACTCCGTTGGTGACAGCACAACTAAAGGTCTGTCTGCTTGTTACGAAGACGAGAGGTCTCCGATGTTATTCATGGGATGTTGGCTCACTTATTCCTCATCCCAAACGCTCTTG
>DBQL01000131.1:0-10099 GCA_002305235.1 Prevotella sp. UBA1395
TCACCGTTTGCCGGTCGATTCGAGCAGAATCGACCGGTTTTTTTCTTGTTTTTTTACCATATACAAGCACGCACGCGACACGGTGCGGCCACAGTGCGCGGGAAAATATATTTTTGGTTGTAAGTAACTGATTGTCAGCGGTGTTACAAAAGCTATCTTTTCGCATTGCGATTACTATCTTATCGCGGCGCGAAACGATAGTAATCGCGAGACGAAACGATAGTAATCGCGATGCCATTCGCATTTGATGGTAAATCGATGATGATTTTTTGACAATCGGAGCACGCTCCACCCCGGTGTTTTGTCAATGATTTTCATATCCGATTAATATTTTCCGCAATTATCCGCCGGATGTGAGTCGTGTGGCAGGCCTTATTTTTGATTTTAACCTTTGATAATTGATTTATAGCTGTTTTGACGTACTCATTTGCTAAATTTTGTATTATTATGACTTGGATTTTTAAATTAATGTTACTAATTTTGTCGTATCAAACCTGACTATCAAATCGATTAAAACAAACAATAAATATATAACTAAAGACGATTTATGAAAAAATTCTTCGTATGTATCTCTCTCATTTGTATGGGATTGGTGACTTCCTGCATTGACAAGAATGAGGAAGTGGATGAAGATTCCAAGCCGTCATGGTTGGGAGAAAGCATCTATGCGGAATTGCAAAATCCCAACCCGGCCTATCTGACGGGTACGTTCAAGACGTATCTTCGGCTGGTAGACGACTTGGGATATGCGACCACGTTGTCAAGAACCGGAAGCAAGACCGTATTCCCGGCTAATGACGAGGCTTTCCGGCGATTCTTTCAGAGCAATTCTTGGGGCGTTACGTCTTACGAGCAGCTGTCTATGGCCCAGAAGAAGCTCCTGCTTTACTCTTCGATGCTCGACAACGCGCTGTTGGTGAACATGCTCTCCAATGTATCGAGCGGTACTTCCTCGGTGACAAACGGTCTTGCCGTGAAGCATCAGACCTCGGTTAGTGTGATCGACACGGTGACCCATCTCTATGGTCCTACACAGATGCCCAAGAACAATGACTGGTGGACCAATTATTATGATAAAGGTATAGACATCGTTCGCGACGGTACCCGTCCCATGATGGTACACTTCACGCGTGAGCAGATGGTCAACAACGGCATCACCACAACAGGCGATGAGTCTGACTTCCGGATTCTCACCGGTGAGGCCTACGATGCTACGGAGAGTCCGGCATATATCTTCGGCAACAAGATCATCAACAAAGACGTGACCTGTCAGAACGGCTACATCCAGCAATTGCAGGATGTGCTGGTGCCTCCGGGCAACATGGCCGACGTGCTTCGAGCCACCCCGCAGACAAGTTTGTTCAGCCGCATGGTGGACTATTACGCAGCCCCTTATTTCAACCAAGCCATCACCAATCAGTATAACGATTGGGCGATTGCCAACGGAGCGGCACTCATCGACTCCATTTTCGAGATGAGATACGTGAGTTCGCGTTCGCAGAATGCCACGCTGACACAGGATCCCAACGGTAACCCGTTGGGCAATGGTCGTTATCTCAAGTTTGACTTGGGATGGAACCAATATTATCCCTCACATGCCAACACGTCGAGCATCGACTATACCATCACCGACATGGCGGCATTGTTTGCTCCCGAGGATGCGGCCGTCAAGCAGTATTTCCTTCCCGGAGGTGCCGGTGCCTATCTCATCGATATCTATGGCACCAAAGAGAACAACGAGGGCAACTTGCTGGAGAACCTCGACTCCATGCAGCGCAAGAATCCCGCCATCATCACCGCCTTTATCCGCAACCTGCAGCAAAGCTCGTTTGTAGAGACAGTGCCGAGCAAGTTCTCGACCATCATCAACGATGCTTCCGAGAATATGGGCATCACCAAGAGCCTGTTGAGGCAGGAGAACGGCAAATACGACATCAGGATTGCCAACAACGGTGTGATTTATGTGACCAATCAGATGATTGCCCCCGATGAATACCGTGCCGTGCTGGCTCCCTCGTCATCTTATCCTGACATGTACGTGATGAACTGGGCCGTGCAAGACCGTTCTTACCTGAACGTGGATTTCCGCTATTATCTCTTGGCCATGAGCGCCAACTACGCGTTCTTCATTCCCGATGATGCCGCCTTTGCCGGGTATTATATCGACCCCACGTCGCTCAAGGCCACCACTCCGAGGGCATTGAAGTTTTACAAATTCGTGACCAACGCGAAGACCGGTGCCGCCGAGCTGCGTTGCGACGTGCATGCCTATAACGTGAAGACGGGCGAGGTATCGTCGGATGTGATCGAGACCGTGCGCTATAACAGTGCCGGCAACGCCAAATACACCTCACAGTTGGTAGATATATTGAACTATCACACCTTGCTGTTGAAGGATGGCGAGACCCTCGGTAAAAACCGTTACTACCAAACCAAGCATGGTGGCGAGGTGTATGTGAGCAGCGGTTCGGTGGGTGCCACGGTGGGTACGAGTGCCCAGATCGATGCCGATGCCGTGCTCGCACCGGCCACGGTCAAGGTGGATTATACCGAGGCCAACGGTCATGCCTACCGCATCAACCACGTGATACAGGCTCCCCAGAAGAGCGTGAGCCGGGTGTTGCAAGACAATGCGCAGTTTACCGACTTCTATCAGCTCTGTTCGGGCTTCGCCGCATCAGACCTGTTGCTCAAGGCCGGCATCTCCGATGTGGTCAACAGTTTCGGAACACGTGAGCAAGACCAATACATCATCTTCACTACCAGCTACGGAACAGGTAACAACAAGGTGAACAACGCATGCTTGGACGAGAATGTCAAGATGTTCAACACATACAACTACACCCTCTATGCTCCCGATAACGCGGCCGTGGAGATAGCCCATCAGAACGGACTGCCGCGTTGGAGCGAGATACAGAGCATGCTCGAGCCCTACGAGTCGGCCGAGGACGTGCCCGCGACGGTGAGAGAAAGCGCCAAGCTCAAGATCAGGGCCATCCGCGATTTCTGCCGCTACCATTTCCAAAGCTCGTCTGTCTATGTGGACAATGAGATCGAGGGCGGTACATACGAAAGTTTGAGCACCAATGCCATCGGTATGGCCGAAGAGTACACCATATCGGGAGGCAACGGCCGCCTGACCATTGTCGACGGCGCGGGAGTGAGCCATACGGTCGAGGCCGGCAACGGAAGGCTTGTCAACCAAATGAGCCGCGACTACTGGTTTAACTCGGCTCGCACCACGGCGACGGCCATTACCACATCATCATTCTGTGCTGTTCACGAGCTGACGACACCTTTATATATATATAAGGATGGGTCGGGCAACCCCTCTTGGGACCCACAGGTTGTGGCCGCAAATGCCACTTCGGCCAAGAGAATGGCAATGACACGAAGCAGACGATAATAACAAACGCTAAAGACTAATTACACTATGTCTAAGAAAAGATTATATGTTGCAGTTGTTCTGGCGTTCATGTCCATAGGCATGTATGCCCAGAGCAAACGAATATTCGGTACCGTGAGCGACCCGCAGGGACCGGTCATGATGGCCAACGTTACCGAGCGCGACGCCAACGACCGTATTGTCTCGGCAGCACAGACCGATATTAATGGTAACTTCTCTATGGAAGTGAAGAGCACCAAGAACAAATTGGTGATTACATACATCGGCGACAAGACCAAGACGCTCAAGATTGGCGATACCGAAACCTTTGACATCACCTTGGAAGCCGACGACCACACATTGACCGAGGTGGTGGTGAAGGGTGCCCGAGTATCGTCGGGCGGACTGATGATACCCAAGCGCGAGGTGTCGGTGACACAGCAGACATTCAACATGGAAGCTGTGGAAGGTTTGGCATTTACCACCGCCGACGAGGCTTTGCAGGGTGAGATCGCGGGTTTGGACATCGTTTCAAACTCCGGAAACTTGGGAGCGGGAACGACGATGCGCCTGCGTGGTGTGACAACCATCAATGGTAACGCCAACCCGCTGATTGTGGTAGATGACAAGATATTCGACAATCCCGACCAGTCTTTCGACTTCACCAATGCCAACGAGGAGCAGTATGCCTCGCTGTTGTCGGTGAACGTGGAGGATATTGCCACCATCACGGTACTCAAGGATGCGGCCGCCACTGCCATCTGGGGTGCCAACGGTGCCAACGGTGTGATTCAGATCACCACCAAGCGTGGCGCGAGAGGCAAGACGCGAATCAACTTCTCTTATATGTTCACAGGCACATGGCAGCCCAAGGGCTATAAGTTGCTCAATGGTGACGACTATACCATGATGCTCAAGGAGGAGTTTTACAACCCGTCGCAGAAGGCAACTTCTACGACAAACATTGCCGAGCTGAACTATGATACCAGTTGGTCGGAATATGAAAACTGGAATAACAACACCGATTGGGTAAAGGCCGTGCAACAGTTTGGACAGATGCACTCCTACAATCTGAACCTCACCGGTGGTGGACAGCGTGCGCAGTTCCGTATCAGTGCAGGATATAACCATCAGATCGGATCTATCATCAAGCAGAAACTCGACCAGTTCTCCACCCGCTTGGTGTTGGACTATAACGTGTCTGACCGCATACGCTTCTCGACAAACTTCGCGTTGACCTATACCGGCAACGACCAAAACTACAGCGGACTGCTCGGCATCGCGCAGCAGTTGTCGCCCAACATGAGTATTTACCGGCAGAATGCCGATGGCAGTGACACCAATGAGTATTACATCATGAATCCGACGGGGTCGTCTAACGGTGCCAACAATCCCTATACCGGCAACTACTCTTCTTACGAGATGCGTGATGTGCGCGGATTGGGAAATCCCGTAGCCATCGCCAACCTCGCTTGGAAGAAAGACCAGACTTATCGTATCACCCCCGACTTCTCGGTGAAATACGAATTGCTGGGAACCGGTGCCGACGAGCATCGACTCACGTTCAACGGGCGTGTGAACTTTGATATCTATGCGCGCAGTACACCATCGTACTACCCGGCAGCCTTGGCCACTGACGCATGGACAAGCAACTCGTATAACGTCAGTGCCAACTCGGAGAGCAATCGCTTCCAGATGGGTGGAAGGGTAGACTTGGTCTATACGCCCTATTTCCGCAATAAAGACATCTCCGCCACCATGTTGGCACGCTATGAAATGACGACTTCGAAGAGCAACGGACAGTCGATTACCATGAACCGTCTGCCCGATGGCATCACATCACCGACAGTTCCTGCCGACCTTCAGGCCATGAGCAGCAACAACGGAAGAAGCAACTCGCAAAACTGGATATATGAGTTTCATGGTTCGTATAAAGGACGCTATATCACCACGTTCTCGATTCGTGCCGACGGCAATTCCAAGTTTGGTCCAAAGAACAAGTGGGCTTATTTCCCCGGTGTGTCTCTGCGGTACAATGTCATTGACGAGTCGTTCATGAAGAAGCTCCATTCGTGGCTCTCGATGGCCGCCCTGCGCGCCAGTTGGGGTATGGTGGGTAAGGCCCCCGATGCCGATTATCTGTTCTATTCCACTTATAATACCAGTGCCGGCTACTATGGCAACGGAAACTCCGCGTTGGCAGTGGCCTCGATCGACGGCTTGAAGCTCGACGACCTGAGGTGGGAGAAGACCACATCCTACAACTTGGGTTTCAACTTGGGTTTCCTGAACGACAAGATTGAGGTCGACTTCGACTGGTATCACAAGAATACTCAAGACCTGTTGCAGAAAACGGTGGCCATTCCATCGACTACCGGTTACAGCTCGGTGGCTTACGCCAACGTGGGCCGCATGACCAACGACGGATGGGAAATGAATATCAACGCGATAAACTTCATCAAGAAGGGTAAGTTCTCTGTGAGTGCCGGATTTAATGTTGCGCAAAACTATAATGAGATCAAGGAGATGGACCAGCGTGTGCTCGATGCCGTGAACTCAGAATGGTCGGCAACATCGCGCGGGTCATATCTGAACCGCGTGCAGGTGGGTAACGCCCTCGGGTCGATCTATGGATTCCGCTACAATGGCGTGTACCAATACAGCTATGAGTATCTGCAAAATTATCAGAAGGAGAACTCGCTGTCTCCGGCGGCCTACGAGAGCTGGATTAACGAGCAGCTGGCGGCAGGGCACACGTTCCCGATTGCCGTGGGCGCCAATGGTAAGGTCATCATGACGAGCAACGGCGAGCCGCAGCATTTGGTATATAATTATGATGCCGGTTCGTCGACTTACACTTTCCAAGGCGGTGATGCCATCTATGAGGATATCAATCATGACGGCCAGATCAACGCGTTGGATATCGTGTACCTCGGCAATTCGCTGCCCAAGTTGCAAGGTGGATTCAATATCTCGTTCCGCTATGGCAACTGGAGCCTGAAGACTCGCTTCGCTTATCGTTTCGGAAACAAGGTGGTGAATGCCGCGCGCATGTCGTTGCAGCAGATGTCTTCGACCCGTAACCAAACATCGGCGGTGAACTATCGCTGGCGTAAAGACGGCGACGTGACACCCATCCCGCGCGCGCTTTATGTGGATGGGTCGGCTGCGGCATACAACTATCAGGGTTCGAGCCGATATGTTGAGAACGGATCGTTTGTGAGATTCAACAACCTGCAGCTGTCGTACAGCTTTGACAAGAAACTCATCAAGAAATGGGGACTGAACAATCTTCAGTTGTATATGAGTTTGAACAACCTGTGGATTTGGACCAAGTACAGTGGCACCGACCCTGAAATTTCTACCGGTGGATGGGGTGTTGCTACCGACAACTCTCAGACGCCGCGCTCAAAGTCGGTCACGGCAAGTATCAATATTGGATTCTAAACAGCAACCAAAGACTATGAACAATATATTTCAAAGAATGGGCAGGGCCTGCAACGCCTACCGTCGCTTGCCGGCATATCTCTTTTCCATGATGCTTCTGACAAGTTGTGTGGATACGGTGCTCCTGCCGGACGACAAGACTGTGGACGAGGATTTTTGGAAAACCAAGTCGGACGTCAACCAGATGGTGATGGGTGCATATTCTTCTATGCTTTCGTCATCGGTCATGAATAACCTCATTGTATGGGGAGACTATCGCTCAGACGAGTTGGTTCCCGTAAGCTCACCTACATCGGCAGCACTCACGGAGATCAATGCGGTGAATATTCAGACTACCAATACCTATTCCAACTGGGCATCACTGTACAGCGTCATCAATGATTGCAACATTGTTTTGACCCGTGCCAAAGATGTCATGAGCATAGACCCCTCGTACACCGAGGGCGATTATCTCACGGATAGATCGCAGATGCTCGCCCTGCGCTCGCTGTGTTATTTCTACCTTGTGAGGAATTTCCGCGATGTGCCGTACAGCGCTCACGCTTACATGAACAGTTCGGAGCCGATGAATCTCTTTCAGAGTGCTCCCGACAGTGTGTTGCAACTGTGTATCAACGATCTTGTGGAAGCCGAGCAGAATGCCTTGGACCCGACAGCTTTCTCAGACTGGCGGAAGAAGGGTCTGATCAACCGGGATGCCATTCAGGCTATCCTCGCCGATATTTACCTGTGGCGTGCAAGCGTGAAGCATTCTGCCAATGACTATCAGCAGTGTGTGGCCTATTGCGATAAGGTGATTGACTCGAAGAAAGCCAATTACATTCCCAAACGCAATGAGACTGTAATCAAGGAGTATCCCTTGGCCGACGGACAGAATGCGTTTAATGAACTGTTTGTGACACAGAACGCTGATGAGAGTATTTTCGAACTGCAGTATGATGGAACAAATAACAGTAATACTGCCCTTTGCCAAAACTTCTTCAAGTATAGGAATAACAGTTCGACGACAGGATATATGAAAGCCTCGGCTATATTTGGCACTAATTCGACAATTTACGTCAATAACAACGCTGCCAAGAACTCGGATTATCGTTTCTGGCAAAACTGTTTCGGAGTCAATAGTGGTTCCGAGTCGTTTGATGTGCGCAAGATGATTACCACAACGGCGTCGAGCACAGGTGATCCCAATACCCGGGGCGCGTATGCAAGAGACGAGCGTGCATACGACCGTTTCGCGCAAAACTATATCTTCTATCGTCTGTCGGACGTGATGTTGATGAAGGCAGAGGCTATGACTCAGTTGGCAGAGAACGACAAGGACATGCAGTTGCGACAGGCATTTAATATCGTGCAGTATGTGAACAGTCGCTCTATTTTCACGAACAGCCTTTCGTCTGACTCGTTGAAATGGTCTTTCTATAACACGAAGACTTCGATGGAGAACTTGGTGCTGAACGAGCGTTTGCGCGAACTGGCCTTCGAGGGCAAGCGATGGTATGACCTGATGCGGTATAACTACCGTCGTGTGGATGGCATTGACTATACCACCACGCTCGCTACGCAAAGCGAGCAGGGTAAGGATTTTGTCAGAAATAGCGCGGATATGCTCAACTTGCTGATTCGTAAATATACTTCCGGAGGGCAGGCTGCAGCCTCTAAGATGCGCACGGAGCCGTATTTGTATATGCCCGTGTATCAAAGCGAGATGGATGTAAATCCGAATCTGAAGCAGAATCCGGTATATAGTTCCGGAAAAGACTACGTGAAGAATTATTAAAGGAGGAGGATAATCGTCATGATAAAGAACATTTTTAAAATAGGTTTAGGTCTGTTGGCCGTGGGTGTGAGTTTGGTTTCCTGTAATAAGGAGCCGGACGAGTCGAACCTGTACACCGCGACCGGAGAGACTATCGAAAGTTTTATTGCCAACGACAGCAATCTCACTTCGTTCAGATACATATTGCAACGTACCGGTCTCGACCGCAATATGGCCACGTATGGTCAGTATACTTGCTACGCCCCGACCAATGACGGCGTAAAACAGTATATTGACAGCTTGTGGAACGACCCCGAGGCTGTGGTGGAACACAATGGAATGACCTCCAATAGTTTGGAGGGATTGAGTGACAGTTTGTGCAATGACATCGCACGTTACCATTTGACCAACGGCCTGTATAGCATCATTGAGATGGGTGGTTCGGGTGCAACCATCACTACGATGCTGGGTCGTCCTATCTCGTCTTCTGTCGATACCTTGGGAAGAACGGTTCTCAACGGTGTATCAACAATTATCAGTGAGGACAACGAGGTGATCAATGGTTTGGTGCAAGTGGTCAATAAGGTGGTGCCGAGGACATCCCGCCTGTTAGGTCCTACATTGCAACGGCTCGAAGAATACTCCATTTTCTACGAGGCATTGGCACGTACCGGACTTGCAGACTCTGTGGCAAGGACATCCAAGGGGGTCACTTATTCCAAAGATTATGACCATACCGACACCAACGGTAGTGTGCTATACACGCCCACGGAGTGTAAGATTGGATATACGATCTTTGCGGAAAGCAACGAGGTGATGAAAGCCAATGGCATCAACAGCTTCGATGATTTGGTGGCTTACGCCAATAGAATCTACGGGGGCGCGTCGAGTTGGTACGATTATCCGCGTGAGAAGGGCATCACAATCAGCACCGGTTCCGATTATACCAATCGATTCAATGCCCTGAATATGTTTGTGGCATACCATATATTATATGCGGCAATGGCTCAGGATCAGATGGTGTTCGAGGACAAACCGGGTGTTCCCGCCGGCACAGACAAGTGGAATTATGTGAATGGTGGTGAGCCGTATGATTACTATGAGACCATGTTGCCCCATACATTGCTGAAGATTTGGGAGCCGCAACCGGGCAAGACGCTTTATATCAACCGTTGGGTGCTCAACAATACCTTGACTGATGAGGTCGGGACAAGAGGGTCGGCAGAGATGCATCCGTTAAAACACCCGGGTATTATCATTGAGCGTAAGGATATCACGGCATACAATGGCTATATCCATCCCATCAAAGGCATGCTGGTATATGATGATCATGTGCCCAACGGAGTGCTCAATGAGCGCGTTCGCTTGGATTCCGAGACTTTCCTTGAGGAACTGATGAACAATGGGTTCAGATATATGTATTCTGACGAGATCAGCGCCTTGAATGGCGGAGGGTCGGGTGCTCGTGTGGCCTATCCGGTCAACTATTTCCAAGATGTGATCTGCTATAA
>DBQL01000131.1:10232-26656 GCA_002305235.1 Prevotella sp. UBA1395
GTGCGTATTCAGGAAAGCGATCCCCGTATCGGATGGACGGCATTCTATAATGAGGACGATAGGGGCATTGCCTCTGACGAAGCCATGCACAATCGTGGGTACATGCGTGGTCCGTTCAGTTTCTGCGGACACCCGGGTGACGATGGCGATCAGTCCACGGTGAAGAACTGCAGAGGTGACGGAGTGGTGACATTGCGTCGTGTTTTGGGTCGCATCAACCTCAAACAGAGTGATGAATTCTGGTTCCGCTTCAAGAGCGTGATCAATGATGACTCTGATTTGAAGTGGCAGTTGGACTTCGTGGAGTTTGTTCCTGTGGGCATCGTAGATAACGATCGTTACAGCGAAGACTGGTATTAATTGATGATTGGTAATTGAATTTACTAAATTCCAAATACAGAATTCTAATGAATACAAAACAATATATGGGACTTATGATGATGGCAGCCGGATTGGTGACTGCCACATCATGCTCCGATTTCGATGATTATAACACGGTTCCGACAGATGTTACTTCATCCGCGAATATGACTTTGTGGGAGAATATCAACCAAAACAGTGAACTGTCAAATTTTGCCGCCTTGATCAAGAAGGCCGGATTTGACGATGAGCTTCAGGCATCCCACTACTATACGGTATGGGCGCCCAAAAATGGAACGTATGATGCCGAGGCATTAATGCAGAAAGGCAATGACGTGGTGTTAAGAGAATTTGTGAAAAATCATATTGCCGATTATAACCATACAATCTCCGGCATGGTTGATACCCGCATCCACACCTTGAATGAGAAGTCATACGACTTTGTGGGCAACGGCACATATACTTTCGATAATATTCCTTTGTCTGTGTCTAACTTGCCCAGTTCCAATGGTGTGATGCACATTTTGGACGGCGTTGCTACTTTTTATCCGAATATATATGAGTATTTGGGTGATGCCGAAGGTATCGACTCGTTGAGAAACTATATCAAAAAGTATGAGCTGACCACACTCGACGAAGCCCGTTCGGTGGTAGGACCTACCGTGAATGGTAAGCAAACCTATATTGATTCGGTCATGGTGACATCCAACCAGATGCTCCAAACACTGAGAGCGTATATTGATAGGGAAGACTCTTCATATACCATGATGATGCCTACCAATGACGCATGGGTCAAGGCTTACAACCGTATAAAACCATATTACCGCTATTTGGCGAGCACAAAAGCGCAAGATATTCGGAATGCCACATCGGCAACAGTAGCTCCCGAGTTGCTCGCGACGGTCAATCCTACATATATGACCGACTCGATGACATGCCGCGCGATCGTCGATAACCTGATATTCAACAATAACAATCGGTATAACCGATGGGTGGAAGATGCTCAGGCAATCAGCACTGACACCATTCTCACCACACGAAACAATACGCTGAGCAATCCTAATGAAATCATCGGGACTACTCGTGAGAAGTTGAAGATGAGCAATGGTGTAACGCGTATCATTGACAGTTTGGCTGTTCATTCTTGGGATGCGTGGGCGCAAAAGATCGAAAGCAGTCCGTTTAGTTCTGTGGGTCATGTGTGGGGAGGTACATCCACCTATACAACGTACACCTTATCATCAGCCAAAGGTGACACGGTAGTGAACTATTATCATGCCATACCCTCGAGTAATTTCTCCAAACCTCAGGTAGACATGATACTTCCGCCTGTACTTTCCACGGCCTACAACATCTATTTGGTGTTGGTACCTCCTTACGACGAGTTGGGTATCACTATGGAATCTTCGGCAGAGGCTAAGCCCAACCAGTTGGATTTCACTTTGAACTATTGCAATGCCAATGGTGTTTTGGTTTCACAGAAGTTGAATCAGCTTGTGGAAAACAATCCCAAGGTGATAGATACCGTATATGTGGGTAAGTTCACCTTCCCCGTATGTTATGAGGGTTTGACCAACAATGTTAGGCCCAATCTGAAGATTACCACCCATTTTGCAGTCTTCGACAAGGTCTCTATGGCTAAGTATACACGCGATATACGTATTACCAAGCTGATCTTGAAGCCTGTTGAACTTGATGAATTTGAAGCAAAGAAATAAAGATGAAGAGCACTATATTATACATGCAGAGTCGCAGTCTTAGACTTGCGCTTTGTGCACTTGCATTCGCTGTTGGCATTCCGGCTTTTGCTCAGGATGATGAAAGTCAGGCCGAGATGGTCGAAACCGGCATCTCACAGCCTGTTCGCAAGCGTCAGTTGGTCAACAAGTATCAGATGATGACACTTCATGGCACCGTTGTCGATCAGGTGACCAAGAAGCCTTTGCCCGGTATCCAGCTGCGCACTCTTGGCAATGAGATGTTCACCGCGATGACAAGCGCGGATGGATCATTCAAGATCCATGTGCCGGTATTTACTACCAGCCTCTACGCTTTTTCTCCGGGATACCTCGCTCAGCAAGTTCCGGTCATCTCCAATGATTCCACTCAGCATATCAGCGTGAAGATGATCCAAGACAAATACATGTCCATGTATACCGATGGCACGGTGATTACCGCGGAAAAAGGTTTCAAGGTCAGCAGCAACAGTGTCACTGTCGACAACGATATCTCGAATAATCTTGGAGCCGATGTGCGTTCCATCATGCGCTCTGCCACACCCGATGCCGGTGCAGCAATGTTTGTTCGCGGTTACAACTCTATCAATGCCAATGCCCAGCCTCTCATCGTCATCGACGGCATAGAGCAGGACATGCAGCAGAATCGTGCCACCCTTCATCTTGGCCAGTTCAATAACATCCTTGCCAATATCTCTCCCGACGATATCGATGAGGTGAAGGTGTTGAAGAATGCAACAGCCATTTATGGTGCACGCGGTGGCAACGGTGTTATCCTCATCACCACCAAACGCGGTCATTCTATGGCTACCCGCATCGACGCCAATATCGGAGCCGGTGTGGTGTTGCGTCCGCAGCTTCCCACGATGATGGATGCCACGCAGTATCGCAATTACGCTACCGAGATGCTGGGTACGGTAAAGGAGAATCTCGAGCAAGTCGAGCCGATTGCCTATCATTTCTTGAACGATAATCCGGAGGGGTATTATTATCATACTTACCACAATAACACCGATTGGACCGACTATGTTTATCGCACGGCCATGACCCAAAATTACAGCATCAACGTGCAGGGTGGTGACGATATCGGTAAGTATAATCTTTCGGTAGGCTACCAAACGGATCAAAGTACGGTCAAAAAGAACAATTTTGATCGTATGAACGTGCGCTTCAATACGGATATCAGCATCTTGTATAACTTGACGACCAAGTTTGATATTTCTATCAGTCGCACCACATCCAACATCTTTGATGATGGCATCTCGCCCGAACTCAGCTCCGGAGCCATCACCTCACCGGGGTTCCTGTCTCTTATCAAGGCTCCCATCGTAAGTCCTTATCAGTACAACGCGGTTATAGGAGGCTTCACCAGCTTGCTTTCCGACTATGATGACATCTATGGTCAGTTGGGTGATGAGTACAGTTTGGCTAACCCCGTGGCCATTCTTCAAAACTCTTACGGTGACAATAAGAACAAGGCAGAGAACACCTACTTCAACGTCAAGGTAGCTCCCACATGGACCATCAACCGGAATCTGTCGTTGACCACCATGTTCAGCTATACCCTCGACCGTAACTCGCAACGTTATCACCGCCCATACGTAGGCGTGCCCTCGTTTGAAATTACCGACCTCGGAACAGTAACTTCAATGGCAGCCTCTCTGTTTTCCAAGGAAATCAATGTGGTGAGCGACACCCGTTTGGATTGGCAACATCAGTATGGACGCCACACGTTGGCTGCCACGGGTGGCTTCAGGTTCACGTCTTTCTCTTTTGATGACAACAACCTGAGTACACAATACAACGGTGTTACCAACGACAAGAACCCCGCCTTGAGTTCTGGTACCGGTTATCAGAATATCCTTGGCAACAACGACGTGTGGAAAACCCTCAAGTGGTACGGCAATGTAGACTATAACTACATGAACCGATACTTCGCCACAGTCTCCTTGGCCGCTGAGGCAAACAGCCGATTCGGCGAGAATGCCGATGGTTTGTCGGCTTTTGGTACGGTATGGGCGATCTTCCCGAGCGTACAGTTGGGTTGGGTGATGACCAATGAAGACTGGTTCCCCAAACAGTCTGTGGTCAACTATCTTCGTCTTACTGCCGGCTATGACATCAGCGGAAACGACGACATTTCCAATTATGCCGCCCGCACATCGCTGTCTACCGTTCGGTTCAATTATGACATGACCGGTCTCCAGTTGACCAATATCGGCAATGACAAGATACAGTGGGAGACCAACAAGAAGTTGAATTTCGGTCTTCAGACCTATTTGTTCTCCAATCGTGTAGGCTTGGACTTCAATTATTACATACACAAAGTCAACAACCTGCTCACCCTGATGACGTTCAAGAACCCCATCGGCGGTATCAACAACTATTGGACTAACGGTGGCGAGTTGAAGAACACGGGCTATGAACTTACCGTGACCGGGAAGCCGCTAATGACCAAGAACTGGCATGCCGAAATCGGGGCGAGCGTGGGACATTATTCCAACAAGGTAGAAAAACTGCCCAATGGCGATTATACCACATCCGTCTATGGCGACAACAACATCCTAACCTCAGTCGGAAATCCCGTAGGCCTGTTCTATGGCTATCAAACCGCGGGTATCTTCTCTACCGATGCCGAGGCCAAGGCTGCCGGAAAGAACGGCTATCTCTATATGCAAGACAATGCCGGCATGGCCAACTACTTCAAGGCCGGTGACGTACATTTCGTCGACCAAAATAGTGATGGCATCATCAACGAGGCCGACAAGGTGGTGATTGGCAACCCCAATCCCGATATCTACGGTAATATCTTTGCCAATATCAATTGGAAACATCTCGCCTTAGACCTTGGTTTCAACTACAGTCTCGGCGGCGATGTCTACAATTACCAGCGTAGTGTCCTCAACAGCGGGTCTACCTTCTATAACCAGCAGGTGGCCGAGGTAGGGCGTTGGCGCTATGAGGGTCAGCAGGCCCAACTTCCCCGGGTGTCTTATGGCGACCCCTTGGGCAATAATCGCTTCAGTGACCGCTGGATAGAAGACGGTTCTTACCTGCGCCTCAAGACCGTGAAGCTCACCTACAAGTTCCCCATTCCCGGCACGTGGACGTGGTTGCAGGGACTTGCTTTGTGGGCACAGGCCAACAACTTGATTACGTTCACCCGTTATCTTGGAAGCGATCCCGAGTTCTCTGTGGGCAATGGCGTGCTCTATCAGGGCATCGATGCCGGACAACTGGCTCAGGGACGTAGCTTCCAAGTAGGTTTGAAAATCAATCTATAAAGAATCCTCCTCTCCCTTCGGGAACGGAGGGAGAGGACCGATAAAAGCATAACACACAAAATGAACACCATCATGAATTCAATATTCCATACAATCAAACGCACCGGTCGCATTTCATTGCGAAAGGCCGGCATTGGCTTGTTGTGTCTGACCGTGGGCTTGAGCAGTTGCGATGACATGTTAGAGTCTGACAGTACGCGTCAGATCTTCGACGCGTCACTCGACAGCAAGACCGACTCCATGTTCTTTGCCTACGGCATCATGCAAGCCATGCAGCAGCTTGCCGACCAGTATGTCTTCCAAGGAGAGCTGCGCGGAGACAATGTCAGCACGACGGTCTATACCGATAACGACCTTCGCCAGCTCTACGACTTCTCAGCCACGGCCTCCAATCAGTACGACTCCGCATACGTTTACTATCGTGTAATCAACAATTGCAATTTCTATATTGCCCACCGCGACACCACTCTTCTCACCGGGTCGACCCCGGTTGTGATGCACGAATATGCTGCCGTCAAGGCGTTCCGCGCATGGGCTTACTTGCAGTTGGCACGCAATTACGGCAGTGTGCCCTTCTTCACCGAGCCGTTGACAAGTATCTCTCAAATCAATAACAACGACTTCCCCAAACTCGATATCAACGGCATCGTTAGCCGTCTGGCACCCGACTTGGAGCAATACAGTGGTTACAGTGTCCCCAATAATGGTGGTGGCAACCATGCGGTGGGCATGACAAACTTTGGTTCCACCAAGACCATCAATCCCGCGTTGTGCTATATTCCCGTGGATGTCATTCTTGGAGAGTTGTATCTTGAGAGTGGCGATTATGCCAATGCCGCGCGCCATTACACCACCTATATGACCTCCGTGTCCAAGCCCGTAGGCTCCAACTATGCCACCGGAATGTACAATGCGATTACTTTCAGGTCGTATGCCCAGAACCAAAAAGTTCCTGACGACATGCTCAGCAATGCCAGTGGAATGACGTGGGGATCTATTTTCGCGCCCAATGGCACTCAAGACATCATCTCGTACATCCCAATGGCTGTCAACGCCAAGCGGGGAACTACCACCGTGGTGCCCAAGACCTTTGGTTATAACTATTATTCCACACGTTCCAGTACAGACGAACTGTATATCGACGAGATACAGCTTGCGCCTTCACAGGCGCTTCAGACACTCTCCGACAGCACCACTTATTATTATTTCAAGTATGTGCCGGGAGGACTTCCCCAGCAGTATGTGGGTAGCGCGCCATTGGGAGACATGCGCCTTGCCAACATCACGAGACGCGGAGTGGGTGAGGACTCTACGAAGACATGGGTGCAGAAGTATGTCAACGGAAACATCATCCTCTTCCGCAACACCACAGTTTATCTTCACTTGGCAGAGGCCCTCAACCGTTTGGGGCATCCCGATGCTGCCTTTGCCATCTTGAAAGAGGGCATCAATCAGCAGTTGTTAGACTCCACGCGTACATACGTCAGCGCCGAGACCAAGCAACTGTTACAAACCACCTATCCCTTCCTTTCCAATACAAACGGGTCGCTTTTCCCCGCGCAGACCGCCACCAATTTCAGCGCTACCAACTGGGGTATCCACCGTCATGGTGCCGGTGTGACCGAAGATGGCAACTATCCCGGCCGCTCGGGCTACCAGTTTGATGCCATCGTGGGCAAGAAGATGGAAGAGATCAACAAGACTTTCAACCTCACTGTTGGCCCGACGGCGCAAGACACGCTCAATGCAAAGATCAACGCGATGGAGGATTTGCTGTGCGACGAGTATCAGTTGGAGTTTGCCTTTGAGGGCACTCGCTGGTATGACCTCATGCGCTTGGCTCGTCACAAGAATGCCGCCGCCACGTTTGGTGCCGGCTTTGGCGGCCGTTGGTTGGCCGAGAAGCTCAAGTTCAAGAATCCTGTTGTCAATTTAGAGAACCCCGAAAACTGGTATCTCCGATTTGAATAATTGCGCTGCCAAAGCTTAATAGCTTACTTTACCATATCATTTGAAGACCTGTTTGTCACTTCGTGCAGCCAATCGCACGAAGCCAAACAGGTCTTTTTGCGATACGCCCGTCATCTGTCTTCAAATTATTTTTGTATGTGTCGTGCAGTAAAGTGATGTCACCATCGCGTCTTTTCTCATCGCATACACGTTCCATCGCTCCGGCTTCCATTTGTATTTTCTGTCATTTGACCGTGTTTGGGCCATCGGTGCATCTGCTTGACAATTTTACGTGTTGGCCAAGAGGGCATGCCATGATCTTTTTTTACCGTTGCCGGGCAATTACCGTGAATGTGCGTTGGTTGTCTCGATATTTTTTTGTTATTTTGTCATTTCAAATCAATTTTACTCTAAAACTCATGAAAAAAGAGACCTTATGCGTTCAAGGCGGGTGGACTCCCCGCAACGGCGAGCCTCGTGTGTTGCCCATTTTCCAAAGTACGACGTTCAAGTATGACAATTCCGAAGAGATGGCCATGCTCTTCGACCTCAAGAAAGAGGGCTATTTCTATACCCGTTTGCAAAATCCTACCAATGATGCCGTGGCCTCCAAGATTGCGGCATTGGAAGGCGGTGTCGGTGCCATGCTCACCTCAAGCGGGCAGGCCGCCAATTTCTATGCCGTGTTCAACATCTGTGAAGCCGGAGGGCATATTGTGGCATCGACAGAGATCTATGGCGGGACATACAATTTATTCAACGTTACCATGCGTAAGCTGGGCATCGATTGCACCTTTGTCAATCCCAAAGCCCCGGCCGAAGAAATACAGAAGGCATTCCGACCCAATACCAAACTGCTGTTTGGCGAGACCATCAGCAATCCGGGATGCGACGTGCTCGACATCGAGAAGTTTGCCACTATTGCCCACGCCAATGGCGTGCCACTGATCGTAGACAACACCTTTGCCACTCCCATCAACTGTCGACCGTTCGAGTGGGGGTGTGACATCGTGACCCATTCCACCACGAAATACATGGATGGCCATGCCACGCAGGTGGGTGGTGCCATCGTAGACAGTGGCAATTTCGACTGGGATGCCCATGCCGACAAGTTCCCCGGTCTGTGCACCCCCGATGCTTCCTATCACGGATTGACCTATACCGAGAGTTTCGGCAAGATGGGTTATATCACCAAACTCACCGCCCAGCTCATGCGCGATTTAGGCTCTATTCCCTCTCCCCACAACGCCTTCCTGTTGAATCTCGGTTTGGAAACGCTTCATCTGCGCATGCCGCAGCATTGCAAGAACGCACAGGCTGTGGCCGAGTTTTTGAGCCATGACGACCGTGTGGCATGGGTGAAATACAGCGGTTTGCCCTCCGACCCGAACTATGAACTGAGCCAAAAATACCTCCCCAACGGTTCGTGCGGCGTGCTTGCTTTCGGTCTGAAGGGCAATCGCGATACCGCCATCAGGTTCATGGACTCGCTGCAACTGGCCGGTATTGTCACCCATGTGGCCGATGCCCGCACCTGTGTGCTCCATCCGGCGAGTCATACGCACCGACAGCTCACCGACGACCAACTGCGTGAAGCCGGCATCGCCCCCGACCTCATCAGGTTATCGGTGGGCATCGAGGCCGCCGAAGACATCATTGCCGACCTGAAACAAGCGTTAGACCGGCTCTGAGTCGCTGTGTGACCGTATCTATTGACATGAGAAAAGCCGCATGCGGAGCAAACGCTCCGGCATGCGGCCTTTCAAGTATATATTAAAACCTATTGAGATTTCTGTTGTTTATGCACATCCGTAAGATCCGCCCTTGAGCAAGGCCTCACCATACAGTCGCATACATTCCATGTAGTTTTGTGCTACTTTCTTCAATGCTTTCTTCATGTTTACTACGATATTTTTCATAACTTTGTTCTCCTTTAATTAGTGGTCTACTTTTTTTTACTACTCTCTCTTTGTTAGCCTCTTAAACTAAACTGGTCATTACCATTGAACATCTGTGTTGCAATGAAAGCAACGACCGATAATACAATCATTAATGTTACCATAATACTTCCTTTCTCTTTGGGGAATCGTGTACATCCCCGGTTGTTATCCTCAATCTTTCTACCTTTAATCTTTTTCTTTATCCGATGCAAAGATAGGTCCATTATCCGATAACTCCACTACAATGCTGTCTCATTTTTACGAAATAAGGGTGTATTTTGACATGTGTCAAATATTGTCATGCCCGGGCTTGACGTGGGTCAATTATTGTCATTTGGCTACTTTTTTCAACGTTGATGAGCTTTAGGGTGTTGTGATTCGTGTTGAAAATCAATGTGTTACGCGTTAGATTTATTCTTGGACATCCATCTGGTTCCTCGTATCATCAGCATTCAAGTCTCATCATCGGCCGATGTTTCATGTTTTATGTATGTCGTTTGCAGGAGCTTTTCGATCCCTGCCTTATATATAATATGGTATAGGCAGCCATCATTGACCTATCGACCTTATCCGCGTTTCCGCTTGTTGCTCATGGTGCATGCACAGCTTCCTGAGTATGAAATGACTGGTGACACCGGCGATACATCCACTTGGGAAAGAGAGGTGTGGGCACCCTTGTCATGATTTCACGTCGATGCCTTTTTAGGGTACATTCCGATGCGTTTGCGATTGCTATCTAATCGCGTCGCGAAAAGATAGTAATCGCGAGACGAAATGATAGTAATCGCGACGCGATTAGATAGTAATCGCAAAGCCATCATGTTTAACGGTTTTGACGATAAGGTTTTTGTTTTTTATACTTATTGTGTATATGGTTAATTTATAGAGTATTATGCTTATTTGATTAATCTTTTATTGAGGTTGTTGTTGCGGTACGGGTGTTTTGGGGTGGCACATCTTGGTGCATAATGTTTCAGTGGGGTTTGGCCCTACTGTGTATCGAAAATCAAGGTCGAGATGTGTTTTTGGTCATGTCCTATTATTTTTTATTATCTTTGTGGGCAAATAACAGATTGATGATGAGACAACGATTGCTGATATTCTTACTGTGTATGTGTGCGGCGAGCCTGCGCTCAGGTACCATATCTTATCGTTTGCTTCGCACGATAAGCACCCCTGTGGCCGATGAGTTGCGGTGCATCTATTTCGACCGTGAGGGTATGCTGTGGATGGGGTACGAGTCGGGGCTGCGCTCTTTTGACGGCTATCAGACCCGCACGTTTCGCTCTGATGCCTATTCGTCCATCATTTTCCCCAATAACACCGTGCTCTGCATGACCGAAGACCACGACGGCAATCTGTGGTTAGGAACACGCGATGGCGTGGTGAAGATGAACAAGCGCACTGCTGTGTTCACAACCTATCATCTCTCGTCACCTGCCGACCGCATCATCTACACCATGTTCACTTCCAAAGACGGTACGCTATGGCTTGGCACAGACGGCGGCGTGAGCCGGTATGTCAAGTCTAAAGACACCTTCTATACCTACCAGCCCGACCGTATCAACAGGGTAGACCTGCAGGGCCGTAAGTTGTCGGCGGCATGGTTCAGCGTGAAGTCGATAGCCGAAGACAGGCACGGCAACCTGTTTCTCGGCACATGGTCTACCGGATTGTTACGTTTCAAACCCTCGACCAACACCTTTGTCCAGTATCCGCAATACAACGAGATGAACTCGGCTTACTCTCTGTTTATCGACAGCAAAGACCGGTTGTGGATTGGAACATGGGGCTATGGCATCGAACGGTTGTCGCACCCGCTCAATGTGCGCAATCCCGGATGGAAACGCTTCGAGGGTCGGGGCGAGGGCTTCGACACCTACTACCGCATCATCGAAGACCCGGTCAGCGGCAGTATATGGGCTTGTTGTCGTGAGGGAGTGAGCATTCTCGACCTGAACGACGAGGACGCGGGGTTCGGCAATTACCGCAGGCTCAGTGGCGATTGGTCTGAAGACCTGACATTTTGCAATGATATTTTTACTGACCGGCGTGGCAATATCTGGATGGGAACACTCGAAGACGGCGTGAAACATGTAGACACCCGCAAGTCGTTGTTTGACTTCCATCCCATCAACCTCAATGCCAACGCCTTTCCCGCGAGCAGTGTGAGCACGGTGTTCACCCACGATGGCCGACATATATGGCTCGGACTGCGGCCGTATGGGTTGGCGTTGTATGACACGCTGACTCATGCCACCCATATCAACGGGGCGATACCCGGCATGTCGGGCATCGACCCACAGGTGTTTCGCTCGTCGCTCTCGTCGATTGTGCGCCGCCATAACGGTGAGATATGGATCGCGAGCGGCAGTTTTGGCGTGATCGTACTGCCACCGTCGGGCAATGCGCATGTGGTGAACACCGAGTCGCGGAGTTTTGTCTTCGACAACTATGTCAACACGCTTTATGCCGGGCGCGACGGCAGGGTGTGGGTCGGGCAACGCTCGTGTGCCAGTGTGACACGCCGTGACGGCAGCGGGCAGCGTTTGGTGTTGCGTGAGAACGGGTGGGATTTCAGCAACTGCGACGTACGCGGACTGATGGAAGACCGGGCCGGCAATATTTGGCTGTCGACCGAGAACGAGGGCATCATACGTTATTGCGATGGCAAGAGCCATCAGTACAAACCCACCAACCACAACTATCCGGTCTACGATGCCATCAACTGCTACGAAGACTCCAAGGGTAGGCTATGGGCCATCTCGAGGAGTGGGGGACTGTTCCTCTTCGATGCCCGCCACGACCGCTTCGAACCGGTAAACCGCCGGTTTCATATCGAGGGAACCTGTGCCTATGCCATCAATGAAGACCGCTTTGGCCGGCTGTGGGTAACCACCGAGAGTGCGCTGGTGAGCCTCTCCTTTACCGACGGCATGGAGATGCCCGAGGTGGTGAGTTTTTCCAAGGAAGACGGGTTGCCCTATCTCGTCTTTACGCCAAACTCCACCCATAAGTATGGCGACAAGATCTATTTTGGCTCGCGTAACGGATTTGTATCGTTCATACCGCGTCGCGAACTCATTTCCAACCAACGAAAGGCAAACCTGATCGTGACCAACCTGTTTATCGATGACAGGGAGTTCTATGAGTTGGATTCGACCCTGCGGGCCAAAATCACACCGCTAACCCCCCGCTATGCCCGGTCGCTCACCATTCCCGCGTCGGTGAGTAAGTTCAGTATCGAGTTCTCGCTCTTGGCTTATGCCAATCAGGAACGAAACAAATACTCGGCTTGGCTCGAGGGGTACGACAAGGATTGGCATTATACCGGCGACGGCGTACACCGTGTGAGCTATGGCAATCTGCCCTCGGGAACTTACAAACTGCATCTCAAGGGGGCCGACAGCTATGGCAACTGGATAGAACTGCCCTATACCATCGAGGTGACCGTATTGCCGCCTTGGTATCTCACATGGTGGGCCTTGACCATTTATCTGCTCTTGGCGGCAGGGGCCGTGCTGGGATTTTTCAGGTGGTACAAGGGCTATCTCAACACCCGTCACCGGTTGCAGATGAACAGCGTGTTTACCAATATTACCCACGAACTGCTCACGCCGCTTATGGTAATGTCTGCCTCGATCGATGACCTGCGGGCACAGGCTCCGGCTTTTGTGAGGAATTATGATATTGTGCAGAATAACATCTCCCGACTCTCACGCATGCTGCGACAAATCCTTGAGGTGAGAAAGTCGCTTGCCGGACAGCTGAAGCTCAAGGTGAGTCATGGCAATCTGACCGAGTTTATCAGGAAAGAATGTGACAATATCTCGCCTTTAGCCTCGTCGAAAGGTCAAAAAATCATTGTGTCGGGAGCCGAGATTACCGGATATTTCGACAGGGATAAGGTTGATAAGATGATATACAACCTGTTGTCTAACGCATTGAAATACAGTAAGGAGAACGGATTAGTGAAAGTAGTGCTTGATTATAGGGAGGGCATGGCGGTCATTCAGGTTATCGACAATGGCATTGGGATGTCACCCAAAAAGATGAAAAATCTGTTCACCAAATTCTTTGACGGAGATTATCGGCGAGCCAACACCGAGGGTACCGGGTTGGGACTGTCGCTGACCAAGGATCTTGCAGAGCTTCACCACGGTACGGTGGAATGTGAAAGTCGGGAGAATGTGGGCACGACTTTCACGCTGACATTCCCTGTCTACAAGGCGGCATTCTCGGAAGACGAGATCGAGAATCGTGAGATGCCGCTGGATATTGCCGATATGAACGCCACCCCGCAATGGTCGTCTCCTGTCGCGGGAGAAGGCATGTCGGCCGACAAGGAATACACGATCCTCATCGTTGAGGATCATGCGGAGCTTCTCGAACTGATGGAGCGCTTCTTCGCCCAACGATATAACGTCATGACGGCCAAGAACGGACAGCAGGCAATGGAAATGGTGAGAAAGCACGAATTGGACGTGGTCATCTCAGACGTGATGATGCCGGTGATGGATGGCATCGAACTGACACGGCAAATCAAAGGCTCGGCCGACTATGCCTATCTGCCGGTGATACTCCTCACCGCCAAGACGAGTGAGGAAGACCGTACGAAAGGCTATGTGATAGGGGCCGATGACTATTTGGCCAAGCCGTTCAAACTGAATGACATCGCCCTGCGGGTATCGAATATCATCGATAACCGGGAGCGCATACGGAAGCGGTTCAGGTCGTCGGAGGTCTACGATGTTACCGACGACTATCTGCCTTCGCCCGATGAAGAGTTCCTGCAGAAAGCCATCAACTGTGTGAGGGAACATCTTACCGATTACGACCGAGAGGCTTTCGCGAGGGATATGTGCGTGTCTTCTTCGACGCTATATAACAAGCTGAGGGCACTGACCGGGCAAAACATCACCTCGTTCATGATGTCGGTGCGCATCAAGGAGGCCTGTCGCATAGCCCGACAAGAGCCAAATATCCTCGTCAGCGAGCTGGCTGTAAGGGTTGGTTTGGGTACGCCCAAATATTTTGCCAAATGTTTTAAGGAGGAATTAGGTATCTCCCCGAGCGAATATCTCAAGAATATAGCCGAGGAAGCCAGTGGCACGTCGGAGTAGTGAGGGCATGGGGCAATGTGCCACGCTGCTTATCACGTGATGCCGGCAGACAGCCGTCGTCAGAATTCGAAGCCGAGATTGACGAAGAAGTCTACCTGATGGTTCTTGGTGGAATAGCCCAATGTGGCACCCACCGGACCCATCAGCGTTTGGTAATAGTAAGCCATTTGGCAGCCAAACATAGGCTCGCGTCTGAGCAGGTCGCCGGTATCGTCGGCATGTTGCGCAGCGGCCACTTTGAGAAGCACGAAGTTGTGGGTGGAGAGTTGTTCTTGCAGCTTCAGTTGGCAGGCCACAAACCTCCGATTGGTAAACTCTACGTGATGCACGCCGACAAAAGGCATCTGGTGCTCTATGTAGTGACCGAACCACTGTCCGCCAATGACATTCTGACGAATCATGGGAATGTCTGTGCCAAAAAGCATTCTGCCATAGAGCAAGGGCTGCAACGTGAGTCGGCGGGTGATGGCAAAGGCCATCTGCCATGAGGCACTCAGCTCACTGAATCCAATATGCCCTTTATAGTTGGCGAAATTGTCGGTGTAGTAGCTGTATTGTCCTTGAAACTTGGCTCCGCGCGTCGGAAATATCCAGTCGTTTTCAGAATTGTAGTGCAGGTTGGCCTGATAACTGATGAAATGCTCGTTTCTCACCTTGAAGCCGGCATTCTGCATTTGACTCGAGATGAGTACCTTGGGATAGTCATAAAAGTCGGCACGCGCGGAAATATCCATTCCGAGATTTCTTAAACTGATGTTTTGCAGGCTGAAAACGGCTTGATGATGGTTGTAGGTGATGCTCCAGTTGTTGTCTCCGTTCTCATAGAGGTTCATGTTTTGATGCCTGAATACATAACCCAAGGACATCTCCACAAACCGTTTGGGAGTCCATGTGGCGATGGCCGAAGTCATGATATTCTTGCCTAAACGCAAGGTGCCCTCGGCATCAATTGGTTTTTGTGCAAACGAGTAGACACCATTCAGTTGCAGGGCAACCATCTCCTCGGTGTCAAATCTCACCCCGAGACTGCCTTGAATCCTGTCGGCTGACGGTCGGTGGGCAACGCTGTCGTCAACGAAAGCCGTGGGTTTCAGGGCATCTGCATGAGGGGTGAGCAGCCGGGGACGATAGTCGTCGGGCAACCCCAATGCTTTTTTCAGCCTCAAAAGGGCATCCCAATGTTTCATGGCCTCTTCCTCTCCACGCCGGATGAGGGTATCGATGGCGGCGGCCGTGAAGCTCGCCGCTCCATAGCCAACGGTATTTACCCGGATGGGAATGTCGGTAATGGTGAGGTTCTCATCATATTTATTTTTACAGTTCACGTCGATGATTTGCCCCAGTACGTCGCCGCCATTGACAATGTCATCGGCAGTCTTGGGCGGACCCTGTACCGTAGAGCCGATGATGAAGTCGGCCCCCATACGCTTGGCAATATCGGCGGGGAAGTTATTGCGCAGTCCGCCATCCACCAATACCATCGCTCCTTGTTTGATTGGCGCAAAGGCCGCGGGGATAGACATGCTGGCCCGCATGGCATCGGCCAAGATGCCATGATGAAAATCGTATTCGGTGTTGTCGATGATATTGGTTGCGACACAGGAGAAGGGGATGGGGAGCGAGTCGAAGCAGATGGTGTCGGCATAGCCGGCAGTGAGCTGCCGGAAGAGTTTCGCGAGGTTTTTGCCTTGTATAAGGCCACCGGCCTCAGACAAATTCTTGTCTTTGAGAGAGAAATTTTTGGTCAGGAGATAGGTGTTTTGTTTCTTTCGGTTAATGAGATCCTGCGTATAATATACATTTTTATCGCTCAACAGGAATCGCCAGTCTTGTTTTCGGACAATCGAGTCTAACAGTGTGGCGTTCCATCCGCAAGCATATAGTCCGCCTACGATGCTTCCCATCGAGGTGCCCGTGATGATGTCGACCGGAATGCCGGCGCGCTCGATGACTTTCATCACGCCGATATGTGCCATGCCCTTGGCACCGCCACCGGAAAGAACGATGGCTACTTTCTTTCTCAAACTGTCG
>DBQL01000131.1:26695-31093 GCA_002305235.1 Prevotella sp. UBA1395
GATAATTGATGCAAATATAGTAAAAAACAAGAAAAAACAAAAAATAACTAAAAAGTTTTCTCATATCATCTAATATGCGTAATTTTGCGGTGTATAAGAATGAGGTATTAGAATGATTTTTGCAATTATAGCGGCCGGAGAAGGGTCACGACTTGCGGCTGAGGGCATTCGGTTGCCAAAACCTTTGGTTAAGGTGCACGATGAGCATTTGGTTGATCGCCTGATAAGAATTTTCATGAATTGTCATGCTGAGGAGATCCATGTGATATGTAATGACCTGACACCGCTTGTCAGCAGACATTTGGAAGAGATTGCCGCCAATGGACTGAACGGTGTCCGTATTCCATTGAAATATATTGTCAAGAGCACCCCAAGCTCCATGCACTCCTTCTTTGAATTAAGTCCTTATTTGCGTCACAGGCCGTTTGTTTTGACGACGGTGGATACCATTTTCAGAGAAGACGATTTTGTGGAGTATATCAATCATTTTGAGCAATGGCTCCAAGAGGGCGGCGACGGTCTTATGGGAGTCACTGATTATATAGATGATGAGAAGCCTTTGTATGTGGGGACGGATGCCGAGATGAATATTACCGGATTCTATGACAATGATACCGGGCATTTGAAATATATCTCGGGTGGCATCTACGGACTGAATCATCATGCCATAGAGACACTGAACAACTGTATGAATAGGGGGGAAAGCCGTATGAGAAACTTCCAAAGGGGTCTCGTGAAGGACGCACGAAAGCTCAAAGCGTTCAATTTCACCAAGGTGTTGGATATAGACCATGCGTCGGACATCCGGAAGGCAGAGGAGTTTATTGGGCTGGCCGGTAAAACAGCAGACAACGAGTAAATGGATATTCCACGGTTTCTCGCTATCAGGCGCAATGACATTTTTTCTCCCAATTCGGTGCAGAAAGACAGGATGATTTTGCAGGCTGTGTGTCAAAGGCTGCAAGACAGGCTTTTATTGGACTCGGACATCGAGATGATTGATGAGTCGGAGTTTGCCGGTCATCCCGTTGAGGCATCGTGTTATATCACGATGGCACGCTCGGACGAGGCTTTAACGGCTTTGCATGACATGGAGCGAAAGGGGAGAAGGGCGATCAACTGTGCGGAGAGTGTAAGGAGTTGCCAGCGGTCTGTATTGGACAGGATGATGCGTGAGCATCATATCAGCATGCCCGAGACAGATGGTGTGCATGGCTATTGGCTGAAGCGGGGAGACGCATCAGCGCAGAGCAAAGCCGATGTGGTGTTTTGTAATGACCATGAACAATTGGAGATGGCTCAGCGGGAGTTTGAGAATCGCGGCATACACGACATGGTGGTGAGTGCGCATGTTCCCGGCGACCTGCTGAAATTCTATGGCGTGGGCACTCGCATGTTTCGTGTGTTCTACCCCAATGACGACGGTATTTCCAAGTTTGGGGACGAGGACCGCAATGGTAAGGCTCATCATTATGACTATGATGCCGAAGCATTGAGGGCCGAGGTGGAGAAAGTGGCATTGCTCACCGGTACGGAAGTATATGGAGGTGATGCCATCGTAGCGGAGGACGGACGGTTTTATATCATCGACTTCAACGATTGGCCCAGTTTTTCACGTTGTCTCGAAGAGGCGGCATTGGCCATCGCAGAACAAATTCTAAATACATAAACGCAACATCATCCCGCGACGGGAAATTAAGCAATCATACGAATTATGTCTACATTTAAAGAATTATTACAGGCTTCCTTCAAGTCCAACGATACAGAAGAGTGGTTGGATGTACATTTCACCAGACCCGTAGGACTTGTTTTTGCACTGTTGTGGAACAAACTTGGCATTCATCCTAACGTCATCACCGTGCTGTCGATATTCCTCGGTGTAGGAGCGGGCTGGATGTTCTACTATACCGACCTGACACACAACATATTGGGAGTACTCCTGCTGATGCTTGCCAATTTCTGCGATTCGACCGATGGGCAGATGGCGCGTCTGACCGGTAAGAAGACATTGGTGGGGCGTGTGCTTGACGGAGCGTCCGGGGATGTATGGTTTATTGCCATCTATGTTGCCCTGTGTCTTCGCATGCAAGGGCAGTTGATTCCCGGAACAGACATCCAATGGGGCATCGGGATATGGTGTTTGGCGGCTTTGGCAGGATTTTTGTGCCATTCTCCCCAAAGCATGATGGCTGACTATTACCGTCAGATTCATCTCTTCTTCCTCAAAGGGAAGGATGGCTCTGAGCTTGATAACTATGTGCAGCAGCAGGCAATCTATGAAAGCACTCCTGCGAAAAAAGTCTATGCCAAGGTGTTTTATAAGATTTATGCCGGCTATTGCAAGAAGCAAGAGACACGTACACCCAAGTTCCAACAGTTTTTCGCCTTATGGAAAGAGGCTGTAGGCAAGTATGGTAAAGAGGTGTTGGAACCGATCAGACAACAGTTTTTGACCGGTAGCAGACCTTTGATGGCATACGCCAACATATTGACATTCAATACAAGAGCCATTGTGTTGTATATCACTTGCCTGATGGATTTTCCTTGGGTATATATGCTATTTGAGGTCACTGTTCTGAACGTCCTCTACGTCTACATGCATAAGCGGCATGAGACGCTATGCGAACAACAAACATCAGCAATTGCAAAACTTTAGAAAAAGATGATTAAAGGATATATTTTCGATTATGGCGGGACGCTCGATACAGCCGGTTGCCATTGGGGCCAAATGCTTTGGCATGCTTATCAACGTCAACAAGTGCCGGTGAGCGAACAGCAATTCAGGGATGCTTACGTATATGCTGAGCGTACTTTAGGCAAAGAACCTATCATCAAGGCTGATTTCACGTTCTATAAAACATTAAGCGTGAAGATCAGATTGGAGATGGAAAACCTGTGCATCACTGGTGCATGGGATGCCGACGAGCAGCAATTCAACGAGAAACACGAGGCTGTTCTTGAGGACTTATACCATCAGGTACAGGACATTACGGCACATAGCCGGGAGGTTTTGGCCCGTTTGGCCGAGAATTATCCCTTGGTATTGGTTAGTAATTTTTATGGAAACATTCGGGTAGTGTTGGAAGAATTTGGCTTGGACTCATTCTTTCAGGATGTTGTCGAATCGGCTGTCGTGGGACTGAGAAAGCCCGATGCACGCATCTTCATGCTCGGAGTGGAAAAGTTGGGACTGAAACCGGAGGAAGTGTGTGTCGTGGGCGACAGCTTCTATAAGGATATTGAACCGGCAATCAAAGTCGGATGCAAGACCGTATGGTTTACGGGTGAGGGATGGACTGACAAGACTTACGATGAGTCTCTGCCCGATAAGATCATCACCGACTTGTCACAGATTTTATAATCACTGTCGTCGTCAGGCGATATTATGCGGAAAAGAATGAAAAGATTCAGGATATTATATACATTGTTGTTGTTGATGCTTGTGACAAGTGTCAACGCACAGATTCATGGTGTTATCGTAGACGCCGAGACCGGAGATACCCTACTGTACCCGAGCGCATCGTACAAGGGGCATCAGGTTGCGGTGAGCGGTAACGCGATGGGAGAGTATTCCATCGCAAGACATGACGGATGGCAGCTCACTTTCTCGGCGGTGGGTTATAAATCAAAAACAATTGCCGTCACTTCATCCATTCCCTCTAAGTATGATGTCAAGTTGAAGCCCGACACCAAGCAGTTGAACGAAGTGGTGATACGGTCTAAAAGCAACAAGTATAGTCGTAAGAACAACCCGGCAGTGGAATTGATGAAGCGTGTCATTGCGGCCAAGAAGCGCACCGATTTGCAGAATCATGACTTCCTGCAGTACACCAAGTACCAAAAATTGACGTGTGCCGTGAATGATATTACGGCCGCAGACATCGACTCGGGATTTATCAGCAAGCACAAATGGCTGTTAGATCAGGTAGAGACAAGTCCTTACAACAACAAGCTGATATTACCCATCAGTGTTGATGAGACCGTCACACAGCATATTTATCGGAAGAATCCCAAGAGTGAAAAAGATATTATTCAGGGGCAAAGTTCGTCGGGGGTCAATCAGTTGCTGCAAACAGGCGATATACTTACGGTGGCAATGAAAGACGTATTTACTGATGTTGATATTTACGATGACCAAGTAAGGCTCTTACAATATCCATTTACCTCGCCCATAGGAAAGGATGCTATTGGCTTCTATAGATATTATATAGAAGACACTGTCTATGTGGACAACGATCTATGTTATCATCTTCAATTCTTGCCCAATAATCAACAGGACTTCGGTTTTAGAGGAGATTTATATATATTGACCGACTCTTCTCTGCATGTGAAGCGTTGCAATCTCACGATTCCCAAGCGAAGCGATGTGAATTTTGTGGAGAATCTCCAGATCACGCA
>DBQL01000191.1:0-1953 GCA_002305235.1 Prevotella sp. UBA1395
ATGAAGAAAATGTTTACTTTAATGGCTGCCGGTTTGGTTGCAGCTTCAATGAGTGCTCAGACTGTTAACGAAAGCAAGACTTTCGACAACATTTACATTGGTATTAATGGTGGTGTGGCTACCAAGACAACCGGTCACGCTTGGTTGAAGGACCTGAATCCTAACGCCGGTCTCCGTATTGGCCGTTACTTCACTCCGGTCTTCGGTCTCGCAGTGGAGAGCAATGTTTATTTCTCCAACAAGCCTTGGAAGTCGGTAGGTACCACAGCCCGCGCTCTGAATACGAGCCTGCTCGGTACTGTGAACCTCAGCAACTGGTTTGGCGGTTACAAGGGTGAGCCTCGTGCTTTCGAGGTAAGCGCATTGTACGGCTTCGGTTGGGGTCACGTGTTTGGTCATAGCGGCGACTACATCGGCTCTAACTTCAAAGAGACCAATCAGGTTGCAAACACTTTGGCCGGTGACCAAAACATCGTTAAGTCTAACAGCCTGACCTCTAAGGCTGCCATTGACTTCGCCTTCAACCTTGGTGAGAAGAAGGCATGGCAGGTTTATGTAGAGCCCGCTATCATTTGGGGTCTTAACGGTTTCGGTTACGAAGGTGCCGAGTACAACATCAACAAGTCGTTCGTTCAGTTGAACGCAGGTGTTGTTTACAAGTTCAAGAACTCTAACGGTACGCACAACTTCACCATTGCCCAGCTCCGTGATCAGGCAGAGATCGACGCTTTGAACTCTACCATCAACGACCTGCGCAACGAACTGGCCAAGAAGCCCAAAGAGGTTGTGAAGGAAATTGTCAAAGAGGCTCCCGCTCCCCAGCAGGTTAAGGTTGAGAACCTCGTGTTCGTGACATTCGCTCAGGGCAAGTCTGAACTGACCAAGGATGCCAAGAAGGCTCTCGACGGCGTTGCTTCTGGCAAGCACGTACAGATTGTTGGTACTGCTTCTCCCGAGGGTTCTAAGGAAATCAACGACAAGCTGTCTCAGGCTCGTGCTAACGTTGTTGCCGATTATCTGAAGACCAAGGGTGTCGTAGTAGACGAGGCAACAGGTAAGGGCGTACAGGGTACGACTTCAAACCGCCTTGCTGTGGTATACGTGAAGTAATATCTCAGACATTCAATAACGAATCCCGTTGTCCTAAAGGGCAACGGGATTTTTTGTTTTCCAACAGGGGTGGCACTCCGATGAAACACCGGTTGTTAAGTTATTCGACGGCGATGGCATTCCGATGAAACGCTGGTTGTTATGTTTTAATCTAAAAGATTTTGCCTCGTTTTTCTTACGCTTTTCGATGAAATGGCAAAAAATCACCTATAATTTATTGTTCTGCTTAAATAAATTAAGTACCTTTGCAAAATATATTAATTAGTGGTTTATGAAACATCAGTTGAGAAGTTCTGTTTGTACAGAGGGAAGACGCATGGCAGGTGCTCGCGCACTATGGACTGCCGCAGGAATGAAACGTGAACAATATGGTAAGCCAATTATTGCCGTCGTCAATTCTTTCACACAGTTTGTCCCCGGTCACACACACCTTCACGAGATAGGTCAGATTGTTAAGCAGGAGATAGAGAAGTTGGGCTGCTATGCGGCCGAGTTCAATACCATTGCCATTGATGATGGCATAGCGATGGGGCACGATGGCATGTTGTATTCGCTTCCGTCGAGAGACATCATTGCCGACTCGGTGGAATATATGGTCAACGCGCATAAGGCCGATGCCATGATCTGCATTTCCAATTGTGATAAGGTTACGCCGGGTATGCTGATGGCTACCATGCGTTTGAATATTCCGACTGTATTCTGTTCGGGCGGACCGATGGAAGCCGGTCGATGGAGAGGTCAGAACGCTGACCTGATTACGGCAATGGTGAAGGGTGCCGACCCCGAGGTGAGCGATGCCGAGGTGGCTGAGTTGGAACAGAACGCGTGTCCCGGCTGTGGAAG
>DBQL01000191.1:1975-2991 GCA_002305235.1 Prevotella sp. UBA1395
ACCCATGCCAACCGTATAGAACTATTCAAACAGGCTGCGCGCCAAATTGTAAAGAATGCGCTGGCATATTATGAAGATGGTGACGACAGTGTGCTGCCAAGGAGCATTGCCACCCGCGAGGCATTCCTTAATGCCATGACTTTGGATATCGCGATGGGCGGAAGTACGAATACGGTGCTTCATCTATTGGCCGTGGCACAAGAGGGTGAGGTGGATTTCAAAATGAATGACATAGACAGATTGAGCCGAAAGGTGCCTTGTCTGTGCAAGTTGGCTCCCAACACGCAGAAATATTCTGTGCAGGAGTGTAATCGTGCGGGCGGTATCTTGGGTATTCTCAACGAGCTATACAAGGGCGGACTGATCAATCCGAACGTGAATCGGGTAGATGGACTCAGGCTCGGAGAGGCAATGGCAGAATACGACATCACCAAGCCGGAGGTGTCGTCAGAGGCCGACAGGATATATCATAGTGCTCCGGGCTACAAGTTCTCCACCAAGATGGGTAGCCAAAATTCACAATGGCCGTCGCTCGATACCGACCGTGAGAACGGATGTATCCGTGACATAGAGCATGCATATACCAAGGATGGAGGCTTGGCTGTGTTGTTTGGCAACATCGCGCAAGATGGCTGTGTGGTCAAGACAGCTGGTGTGGATGAGGTTCTTTGGCACTTCTCCGGTCCGGCAGTGGTATTCGATTCGCAGGACGACGCATGCGAGGGCATCCTCAATGGCAAGGTGAAAAGTGGCGATTGCGTGGTCATTACCCATGAGGGTCCGAAGGGAGGACCGGGCATGCAAGAGATGTTATATCCCACGTCATATATCAAAAGCCGGCATCTCGGCACTGAATGTGCGTTGATTACGGACGGAAGATTCTCTGGAGGAACAAGCGGATTGAGCATCGGCCATATCTCGCCGGAAGCTGCCGCGGGAGGTAACATTGGCAAAATCAAGGATGGCGACATCATCGAGATTGATATTCCCAACCGCTCTATCAATGTAAAGCTGAC
>DBQL01000191.1:3064-7570 GCA_002305235.1 Prevotella sp. UBA1395
CCTATTTTCAACGATTAAAGATTAGAATGATGGATAATAGAACAGATAATAAAGGACTTCAAACTCCTGCAAGCGCGGCCCGGCCTGAGGCACCTTGGGCCGGCATACATATTGGAGAAGAGTGCACCGGTGCAGAAATCCTGATGCGGGCATTGTATCAGGAGAATGTTCACACCATCTTTGGGTATCCCGGAGGTGCGATCATCCCGGTCTATGATAAACTTTATGCCTATACCCGGAAAGAGAATCCTTGGTTCAATCATATCCTTGTTCGTCACGAACAGGCTGCTGCTCATGCTGCAGAGGGCTTTGCCCGAGTGAGTGGAGAAGTGGGTGTGGTAATCGTTACATCAGGTCCCGGCGTGACCAACACATTGACCGGTGTGGCTGATGCGATGATGGATTCCATCCCGATGGTGGTCATTGCTGGTCAGGTGGGAGTCGGCGCATTGGGTACTGATGCCTTTCAGGAGGTCGACTTGGTGAACATGGCGCAGCCCATTTCCAAGTGGAGTTATCAAATTCGTCGTCCTGAAGATGTGGCATGGGCGGTAAACCGTGCGTTCTACATTGCGAAGAGCGGACGGCCCGGACCGGTGGTTCTCGACTTCCCGAAGAACGCTCAGATAGGAACGGCACAATGGTTACCCGGCAAGATGGATAAGGTGAAATCGTATAATCCGTATCCCAAGATAGATCAGGAAAAGGTAAATCAAGCCGCAGAATTGATCAATAACGCTAAAAAGCCGATGGCTCTCGTTGGACATGGCGTTGAGATCAGTGGCGCGCAAAAGGAGTTGATGCAGTTCCTTGAGACTGCTGACATCCCCGCCGGACTGACATTGCTTGGTCTGTCGGTGCTTCCCACGGATTATCCGTTGAACATGGGAATGTTGGGAATGCACGGCAAGTATGCGCCCAACATGAAACAACAGGAGTGCGACGTATTGATTGCCATCGGCATGCGATTCGACGATCGTGTGACCGGAAGACTTGACAAGTATGCCAAACAGGCCAAGATCATTCACTTGGATATTGATCCGAGTGAGGTCGATAAGAATGTTAAGACGGATGTGGCAGTGATTGGCGACTGCAAAGAGAGTCTTTCTGCCCTCAACAGTCTGCTGCGTAAACAGAGCCATGTTGATTGGGTGGCGTCATTTGAGCCAATTTATCAGGAGGAGAAGAAGCAAGTCATCGACCCCGACCTTTATCCAAAGAAAGGACCGTTATTGATGGGAGAGGTCGTTAATGCCGTGGCAGAGGCTACCGAGGGAGATGCCGTATTGGTTAACGACGTGGGTTTGAACCAGATGTTCTCGGCCAGATACTTCAAGTTCAAGCGAATGAAGAGCATTGTTACCAGTGGTGGATTGGGAACGATGGGATTTGGTTTGCCCGCGGCAGTGGGTGCGACGTTTGGTGCTCCCGACCGCACGGTGTGCCTCTTTATGGGTGACGGTGGATTCCAAATGAGCATTCAAGAATTGGGAACCATCATGGAACAGCAGGCGCCGGTGAAGATGATTGTTCTCAATAACAATTATCTCGGTAATGTACGCCAATGGCAAGACCTGATGTATGGGCATCGTCATTCTTTCACCAAGATGATCAATCCTCGTTATGAGGATATTTCAAAGGCATATCACATCCCTTACGATGTAGTGATTGAACGTGAAGACTTGGCTGAGAAGGTTGCCAAGATGTTGGCTACCGATGGTCCTTATATCTTGGAATGCGCAGTCAAGGAAGATGAGAATGTACAACCTATGGTAACTCCGGGTAGTGCAGTAGACGAAATGAAGTTACATTTGGACATTTAATGATATGGAACAGAAGTTTTATACCTTATTAGTATATAGTGAGAACGTAGCCGGAATATTGAATCAGGTTACAGCGGTGTTTACTCGCAGACAGGTTAATATTGAGAGTTTGAACGTTTCGGCCTCCAGCATCAAGGGTGTTCATAAGTACACAATCACTTGTTGGAGCGATGCCGATCAGATAGAAAGGATAACCAAGCAGATAGAGAAGAAGATTGATATCATCAAGGCTAATTATTACACCGATGATCAATTGTTTATCCACGAGGTGGCATTATATAAGATTTCAACCCCTGTGCTGCTTGACAATCCGGAGGTGTCGCGTGTCATTCGTCGTCACGATGCCCGCATGATGGAAGTGAATCCTAAATATTCCACGGTGTTGTTGGCCGGACTCACTGAAGACATTGCCGACCTGTACCATCAGTTGAATGGTTTCAATTGCCTCTTGCAGTATTCCCGTTCGGGCAGGATTGCCGTAACGAGAAGTTTCGAAGAGCCTGTCACAGACTTCTTGAAAGAGCAGGACGACAATTAAGAAAGTGGAGATTTACAATGACAGAATCTAAACAGAAGGGTGCCATGCTGCCCAAGGTTGGCAGATATGAGTTTATGGCAGAGCCTTTCCATTGCGATTTCAACGATCGGCTCTTTATGGGTCATTTAGGGAACGCCATGTTGAATGCCGCCGATTTTCATAGCTCCGACCGTGGGTATGGCATGCATTACCTGAATCATCATCAGCGCACTTGGGTGTTGTCAAGACTTGCCATCGAGTTGGAAGAGATGCCCAAGTCGTATACACGTTTCGCCGTTGAGACTTGGGTAGACGCAGTACTGAAGACATTTACAAGTCGAAACTTCAGTGTTGTGAGTCTCGATGGGCAGAAAGTCTATGGATATGGTCGAAGCATCTGGGCCATGATCGATACGAAGACCCGTCAGCCGGTTAATCTCTTGGATGTTCAAGACGGTCTGATCTTAGACTATGTAGATACAGACAAACCTTGTCCTATTGAGAAGTCGGGGCGCATCAAGATGGATAACGGAGCAGTTTTGGAACGCAGTCTTATGACCTATTATAATGATGCCGACCCCAATGGTCATATCAATTCCGTGAAGTATATCGAGCATATTCTTGACCTGTTCGATGTCGACTGGTATCGATACCATCGCATTCAACGCTTCGAAATAGCGTATGTTGCAGAAAGTTATCCCGGCGACTGTTTGCATTTTTATAAGGAAGAGTCTTCGTTGGACGAGTTTTGTATAAGAATTACAAAAGGTAACGTCAATGAAACCGAAGTTGTAAGAAGTAAGGTTAAATTTGTAAATATCTGAAAGAATATTTGGCGGTTTTTTAATATTTTGTTACCTTTGCACTCAATAAATACATATTAAACCCTCCCAAGGGGTTCACAATAGATCATTTACGTTATTAAACATTATATATTATGGCAGAGATGAATTTTGGTGGCGTTATCGAAACAGTAGTCACCAACAAGGAGTTTACTTTGGAAAAGGCACGTGAGGTGCTCAAAAACGAAACTATCGCAGTAATAGGTTATGGAATTCAGGGTCCGGGTCAGGCCGGTAACCTTCGTGACAATGGTTTCAACGTCATCGTTGGTCAGCGCGAGGGCAAGACCTATGATAAGGCTGTAGAAGACGGATGGGTTCCCGGTAAGACTCTTTTCCCCATTGAGGAAGCTGTCCAAAAAGGTACTATCATCTGTATGTTGCTGTCTGACGCCGGTCAGATTGCTCTTTGGCCCAAAATCAAACCTCTGCTTGTTCCGGGCAAGACATTATACTATTCCCACGGTTTTGCCATCAACTGGTCTGATCGCACGGGTGTAGTTCCTCCCAAAGATATCGACGTGATCATGGTAGCCCCCAAGGGTTCAGGCACATCTCTTCGTACTATGTTCCTCGAAGGTCGCGGTTTGAACTGTTCATACGCTGTTTATCAGGATGCTTCGGGCAATGCAGAGCAGAAGACCATTGCTTTCGGTATCGGTATCGGAGCCGGTTACCTGTTCAAGACCACATTCAATCGTGAGGCCACATCAGACCTTACCGGTGAGCGTGGCTCTTTGATGGGTGCCATCGAGGGTTTGCTCGAGGCACAGTACGAAACTCTTCGTGCTCACGGCCACTCTCCCTCGGAGGCTTTCAATGAGACAGTCGAGGAACTTACTCAGAGCCTCGGCCCGTTGTTCGGAGAGAAAGGCATGGACTGGATGTACGCCAACTGCTCAACGACAGCACAGCGTGGTGCCCTCGATTGGCGTCCTCGTTTCAAGGCTGCAATCAAGCCCGTTATGGAATGGCTGTACCTGAGTGTAGAGAACGGTACCGAAGCACAGATTTCCATTGACCGTAACTCTCAGCCCGACTATCGCGAGAAGCTCAATGCCGAGTTGAAGGAGATGCACGATATGGAGATGTGGCGTGCTGCCGAGACTGTTCGCCAGTTGCGTCCCGAGAACAATTAAATCGTGAAGCATACATAGATTATTGATTATAGTAACAGGCCTTGGGGTGAATATCGCTCCAAGGCCTGTTTTTTGTATCCCCTTTTCGTTTCATGCCATTTAGTTTTTTTACGGCCGGCGCATTGCGACCTATGGCAAATGGAGTGGGGCAGGCACCCTGAAGGAGTGATATGCCTCGATTGATA
>DBQL01000191.1:7731-10999 GCA_002305235.1 Prevotella sp. UBA1395
AAGGCTGCGCAGTTCGGTGACATGATGTCGCCGACGGTCTTCAAGCAACTTGCAGATAGCCCGTCTTGCCGACTCCTGCCCATCTTCGCGCCCCGACTTATCTCGATGACTCAGACACACATCACAGCCTCCGCAGTCGTTGCTGTCGGTCTCGCCGAAGTACCTCAACAGCTGTCTGCTCCTGCAAACGCTGTCGTTGGTCGCATATTCGATCATGGCTTCGATGCGCTTGGTGAATTGTTCCTTGCGCTGCTCATAGACGGTTGTCGGTATGATGATTTCCTCCATGTCGACCCGTTCTTGCGTGTAGGTGATGAAAGGCGTCTTGCGTTGCGGTATGAAATGTATGATTTTGTGATGGCTCAGCGTCTTCAATATCTGATAAGTCTGGTCACGATTCAGTCCGGCCTGCATCGCTATCAGAGCCTCGTCTATATAGCCATAGTCGGTGAACAGTCCGCCATAGTTGCGCAGCAGGGCAGTGATTACGGCCTCTTCTGCCTGAGTAAGTTGGTTGAGCCGATACAGTTCGTTGCGCGTGAGGAGGAACAACACGCGTGCCGCGGCGTCAGGGTCGGTCTCGTAGACGATATATCCCGAGTTTTGCAACAGTTTCAATGCCGAATTGACCATCGTCGGAAAATACTTGTAGATGATGCAAAACTTGTCTATCTCAAACGAGAACGTGTGTCCCCGCCCGCTTCCCACGCCAATGGTATAGTAGTAGGCAAGGTGCTCGTAAACATCCTTGACCAACTCTTTCTCCGGAAAATTGTCTACGATGCGCTTGGACAGTTTACGCTTGTCGCTGTTGTTCCACAGCAGCACGGCGTATGCCTTGTTGCCGTCGCGCCCTCCGCGCCCGGCCTCCTGAAAATAAGCCTCTATCGAGTCGGGGCTGTCGATGTGCACCACCACTCTCACATCGGGCTTGTCGATGCCCATGCCGAAGGCGTTGGTGGCAACGATGATTCTCACCTTGTCGTCTTGCCACAGCTTCTGCCGCTCGTCTTTCACGGTGGATTCCAGTCCCGCGTGATAGAACGTGGCCGGCAATCCTTGGGCGTTAAGCATCGTGGCGATGTCCTTGCACCGTCGCCTGCTCCTCACATAGACGATGGCCGTGCCGGGCACGGTACTCAGGATGTGTACCAGCTCGGCTTCCTTGTCGGTGGCCTCTCTCACGACGTAAGTGAGATTCTTGCGTTCAAAGCTCATGCGGAACACATTGCGCGCCTTAAACTCCAGCTGATCCTGAATGTCGTCGATAACCTTCGGTGTCGCCGTGGCGGTCAGGGCGAGCACCGGAACATCGGGCACGATCTTCCTGATGTCGGCAATCCGCAGGTATGAGGGTCTGAAATCATAGCCCCACTGACTGATGCAGTGGGCTTCATCCACCGTGATGAAGCTCACCTTGATACGTTTGAGTTTGATTTGGAAGATTGACGAGGCGATGCGTTCGGGCGAGACATACAGAAATTTCACGTCTCCGAGAATGCAGTTCTCAAGTGTTTTCACGATTTCCGACCTCGACATTCCCGTGTGAATGGCCGAGGCGATGATGCCTTTCTCGCGCAGATGGCGCACCTGATCTTTCATCAGCGCGATGAGGGGTGTGATGACAATGCATACCCCTTCCTGTGCCAATGCCGGCACTTGGAAAGTGATCGACTTCCCGCCACCGGTGGGCATCAGTCCGAGGGTGTCCTTGCCTGAGCCGATGCTCTCTATGATTTCACGCTGAATGCCGCGGAAATCCTGATACCCCCAATATTGTTCAAGTATGTGTCGATACCGGTCCGACTGCACTTTGCCTGTTTCTTGTTTATAAATTGTCTTCTGCCGGCCGTATGTCTTCTATCTGCAACTGCACCTGATTGCGCTTAAAGACGTTGTCTTCGATGGTATAGGCAATGTCGAACGAGCGTTTCGACTTGATGTATCGTGCCGACGCACTCTGTCCGAAGGCAATGCCGTTGACCACCGTTCCGGAGATGGAGTCGACCAGTTCGAGCTTGATGTGCTCTTGTTCGCGCCCCACCACCTTGCTCGTCCCGTAGTCGTAGACACCCTTGGTGCAGAATATGGGCTTGGGATTGCCCGGTCCGAAGGGTGAGAATCGCTTCAGGTCGTTGTGCAACCGTTTGGAAATGTCCTTGAAGTCGATCTCTGCGTCGATGTCGAGCATGGCCTCAGTCTGCTCGGGCATGATGTGGTCTTCGACATATTGCTGGAAGCGTTTCCTGAACTCCGGGATGTCGGCCCATCGCATGGTGAGCCCCGCGGCGTAAGTATGGCCGCCAAAATTCATGAGCAGGTCGCGACAACTCTTGATGGCCGAATACACGTCGAAACCCATCACCGACCGTGCCGACCCGGTGGCCAAATCGCCGTCGCGCGTGAGCACCACCGTGGGGCGGAAATAGATTTCGGTGAGTCGCGATGCCACGATGCCAATCACGCCCTTCTTCCAATGCTCATCATAGAGCACGATGCTCGACTGATGCTGCAGGGTCTCGAGCTTCGAGACAATCACGTTGGCCTCTTCGGTCATCTGCTTGTCTATGTCTTTGCGCTGCTCGTTGTATTCGTTGATGTGCTTGGCCGCTTCGAGCGCGGCGCGAAAATCCTTCTCCACCAGCAGGTCTACGCTCTCCTTGCCGTTCTCCATGCGGCCTGAGGCGTTGATGCGCGGCCCGATCTTGAAGATGATGTCGCTCATCGACAGTTCGCGACCGTTGAGACCACAGATGTCTATGATCGATTTCAGGCCCACGCTCGGGTTTTGGTTGAGCTGTTTCAGGCCGTGATAGGCAAGGATGCGGTTCTCGTCGACCACCGGCACAATGTCTGCCGCGATGCTCACGGCGCAGAAGTCGAGCAGGGGGATGAGCCGCGAGAAGGGTATGCCGTTGTTCTTGGCGAAAGCCTGCATGAACTTGAAGCCCACCCCGCATCCACACAACTGCTTGAAAGGGTAGCTGTCATCCGGACGCTTGGGGTTGAGAATGGCCACCGCGGGGGGCATCGTCTCGTCGGGAACATGATGGTCGCAGATGATGAAATCTATGCCAAGGCTCTTGGCGTAGGTTATCTCCTCGATGGCCTTGATGCCGCAATCGAGGATGATGATGAGACTTACGCCCGTCTCTTTGGCATAGTCCACACCCTTCATGCTCACGCCATAGCCCTCTTCGTAGCGATTGGGGATATAGTAGTCGATGTTGGAGTAGAACTGTTGAAGAAATTTATACACCAGTGCCAC
>DBQL01000191.1:11136-11443 GCA_002305235.1 Prevotella sp. UBA1395
TTGATGCTGAGTTTCTCGCCTAATTCCTTGGCTTGACGGGTATCTTCGGATGTGGGAGGGTCATATTTCCATTTGAAGTGCATTTGAGATTTTTTTTATTCTGCCTCAAAGGTACAAAATTCCAACGAAAAAGTTAACAATCTAAAGTTAAAAGTTAACAACACCGCAGATTTGTAATCCTCATGCGAATGATACTCTTGACAAGTGTCGCGGGCGTTGGCCGCGGGTGGGCGAGACGTTGTGGGCGGGCCATTTATTATTGACCAAAAATGTTGAAGAAATGGTTTCCCTGTCCCATTTTCTTGCC
>DBQL01000192.1:0-1120 GCA_002305235.1 Prevotella sp. UBA1395
ACGAGACGAATAGATAGCAATCGCAAGGCGAATAGATAGTAATCATAAGGCAAGAAAATAGACTGTTTTTATAAACGCTTGACTATCAAACAATTAAACTTCGCATATTTTTCACGTATTTCGAGTTGATGGTTTCCTATTTTGAAATATCGCCGGGAGACAAGCGTTTTTTTCAAGATTTTTCATCGTTATGCACTGGCAAAGCCGAACGGTGCGGAAGTGGTAGGGGAACGGCGAACCGACGGTCCGGAAACCTCCTGCCGGTCTCACCCTTCAAGTCACCCGAACGATGCCGGTGAGTCGGGAGCGACGACGGAAAGACTGAGGGGCGAAGTGGCAGAAACTCACTCCGACACAAGGATTATCTTGAGGGAAAAGTGGGGTGAATGCTTTTTTTTCCTTATATTTGCAATTGATAACCATCAAAAAGTACAGGAAAAATGGACTATGTAATCATCGTTGCCGGAGGCAAGGGGATGCGCATGGGCGGCGATATGCCCAAGCAGTTTCTGCCCATCGCCGGCCGACCGGTGCTCATGCGCACCATAGCGTGTTTTCACCGCTATGACCCGGCATTGGGAATCATTGTGGTGCTGCCCGCCGACCAACAGGATTTCTGGCGACAACTCTGCGTGAAGCATGGCTTCGACGTGCCGCATGTCATTGCCAACGGCGGCAAGACACGCTTCGAATCGTCGAAAAACGGACTGGCAGCCATTCCCGGCGATGCCGAGGGCGTGGTGGCGTTTCACGACGGCGTGCGCCCGTTTGTGTCGCAAGAGGTGATCGAGCGATGCTTCGACGCGGCGCGCGACGACTATGCCGCCATACCGGTGATGCCGGTAACGGAGACGCTGCGCTATGTGGACAGGGGACAAGGCAACAACGTGATGAGAGACCACTTCCGCACTGTGCAGACACCACAGGTGTTCGACATCGCATTGGCACGGCAGGCTTTCAATCAGCCCGACCGAAAGACTTTTACCGATGATGCCTCGGTAATCGAGAGTCTCGGATGCCATGTGACAATGGTCGAAGGTAACAGGGAGAATATCAAGCTCACCACACCGTTCGACTTGAAAGTAGCGGAAGTGTTGATTCATGAGGTATAAAGCCATCC
>DBQL01000192.1:1219-7077 GCA_002305235.1 Prevotella sp. UBA1395
GGCAAGCCTACCCTCTCTCTATGTGGCAGAAACGGCTCCGACAGTAAGGTGTCGGAATCATGAACCGCGCATCATGAACTACGTTTTATGAATACCATTCTCGACCAAGATATCATGTATCTCACGGGCGTAGGCCCGCAGAAAAAGGAGCTGTTGAGTTCGCAACTCAACATCAGGACATGGCGTGACCTTTTGGAATATTACCCATATAAATATGTGGACCGTACCAAGGTCTATGCCATCAGCGAACTGCGGGGCGACATGCCGTTCGTGCAGATACGCGGAAAGATCGTGAGTTTCGAGGAATTTGCCATGAGCCAGCGCAAGAAACGCGTCGTGGGACACTTCACCGACGGGCGCGGAATGGTCGACTTGGTGTGGTTTCATGGGGCGCAATATGTCTACAAGAACTATAAGATCGGTGAGGAGTTTGTCGTCTTCGGCAAACCCACGGTATTCCAAGGACGGTACCAATTCGCACATCCCGAGATGGAACGGGCTGCCGATGTGAAAACAGAGGGCATGGGCATGCAGCCCTATTACAGCACCACCGAGAAGATGAAAGACCGCGGAATGCATTCGAGGGCCATGGAAAAACTCACGAAAACGCTCGTGACAAAGATTCCATTGGGTGCAATTCAAGAAACGCTGCTACCATCAATGGTTTCCCGATTACACCTGATATCGCGAGAAGAAGCATTCCGCAAAATACACTATCCGCAATCATTAGACGACGTGCAGCGGGCGCAAGTGCGGTTGAAGTTTGAGGAACTGTTCTTCGTGCAGCTCAATATCCTGCGATACGTGTCGGAGAACAGGCAGAAATACCGGGGCTGTATCTTTGGGAAAATAGGTCCGGCATTCAACACATTCTTCTCCGAGCAGCTGCCTTTCGAGCTTACCGGAGCACAAAAGCGGGTGATGCACGAGATCAGAGACGACATGCGTTCGGGTCATCAGATGAACCGATTGCTGCAAGGCGACGTGGGGTCGGGCAAGACCTTGGTGGCACTGCTCACCATGCTCATCGCCATAGACAACGGTTTTCAGGCGTGCATCATGGCCCCCACGGAGATTCTTGCCGAGCAACATCTCGACACCATCAAGGGGTTTCTCGGCGACATGGCGGTGCGTGTGGAGTTGCTTACTGGTGTCGTCAAAGGCAAAAGGAGACGCGAAGTGCTCGACGATCTGGCTCAAGGCAAGGTGGATATCCTCGTGGGCACTCATGCCGTGATAGAGGATGCCGTGCAGTTCAAGCGCTTGGGAGTGGCTGTAATCGACGAGCAGCATCGATTCGGAGTGGCACAACGCGCCAAACTGTGGACCAAGAGCGAGAACCCGCCACATGTGCTCGTGATGACGGCAACCCCTATCCCGAGAACACTCGCCATGACCATCTATGGCGATCTCGACGTGAGCGTGATCGATGAGCTGCCACCCGGCCGCAAGCCCGTGATGACCATCCACAAGTATGACAACCAAACCACTACATTATATAATGGTATAAGGCAGCAGATCAGAGAGGGACGGCAGGCGTACATCGTATTCCCGCTGATTGAAGAGAGCGAGAAAATCGACCTGAAAAATCTCGAGGACGGATTCCGAAGCCTTCAGGAGATCTTCCCGGAGTTTCGCTTGAGCAAGGTGCATGGACGCATGAAGCCCAAGGAAAAAGATGCCGAGATGCAGAAATTCGTCAGTGGCGAGACACAGATCTTGGTGGCCACGACGGTCATCGAGGTGGGCGTCAACGTGCCCAACGCGTCGGTCATGGTTATCCTTGAGGCACAACGGTTCGGACTTTCGCAGCTTCATCAGTTGCGGGGACGGGTGGGGCGCGGTGCCAAGCAGAGCTATTGCATCCTCGTGACAGGCTACCAGCTTGCCGCCGAAACCAAGAAACGCATCGACATCATGTGCGAGACCAACGACGGTTTCCGCATCGCCGAGGCCGACCTCAAGCTCCGTGGCCCCGGCGACCTTGAGGGAACGGCGCAGAGTGGCATGGCCTTCGACCTGAAAATAGCCAATATCGCACGCGACGGACAGCTCGTACAGATAGCCCGAAACGAAGCACAGCGCATCATAGATGATGACCCACAATGCAACAAACCGGAAAATACGATACTTTGGGACCATCTCAAAGAACTCAGAAGCACTATTGATAATTGGGCTGCCATCAGCTAAACGGCTCAAATACAAGACCTTTTTACACCATCAGAAAGCTCCTTTTGTATTCATTTCAAATTTGGAAACAACATTGATAAAATGTTAAGCTGTGAGCGAAAACGACGTGATTGTGTTAAAATAGCAACTTTTTTTGTTCCAAAACCAACAAAAAACACATTTTTTTTATTATCTTTGCGAAGTTTTGTTTCGAATAGCTGTGCTCTCGTTTTGTACGCTATTTATCTTTCTTGGGGTTCACCTTTATCCCCAAAGACTTAAACCTACGACATAAATAAGAAAATTATGGCTTTTTCGAAGACGATTAAAACGCTTTCCATATCCCTACTATTCGCAATGGCTGCCGTACCGGTCGCAGCACAAGACCTGCTTGCCCGCCAAGCTCCTGTCGACAGACGAGCCAAGAAATTAGATTCCATCGAGATAAAATCTGTCGCCGCACGCGAGAACCTGCAGTCGCCTGCCGCTCTGCTTTACGGAGACGAGTGGGATAATAAATACGCTCATCGCACCACCGAACTACCCGATTCCTTTGTCATCAACCTTCGGCACTTCTGCATGCCTACACCGAGTCGTGTCGTGACAAGCAACTTCGGCAGTCGCTGGGGACGCTCTCACAAGGGCTTAGACATCAAGGTTTATATCGGCGATACCATCCGGGCGGCGTTCTCAGGCAAAGTGCGCATCGTGAGATATGAGGCCGGAGGCTATGGCAACTATGTGGTAATACGCCACTCCAACGGCTTGGAGACCATCTATGGACACCTTTCCAAGCAGCTCGTAAGCGAGAATGAGACCGTGCGTGCGGGTGAACCCATCGGCTTGGGAGGCAATACGGGGCGTAGCACGGGTTCGCATCTGCATTTTGAAACACGGCTTTGCGGCGTGGCATTGAATCCCGCCTTGTTCTTCGATTTTCGTAATCAGGATGTCGTTGCAGACCAAGTGCTGTTCAGAAAAGACACTTACGACCGCGATTCTAACCTCGCCACGCGCGAGCGCGGCAAGATTGGCAACGGCGGATATACACGTGACCAGATTTACGGTGAGGTGGGACACAGCGAGGAACCGGCCTCTACGGCCGTGCGACAGGCTGCCAATCAGCCCGAGCGGGTGTACTACAAGGTGGTCAAGGGCGATACTCTCGAGTCGATTGCGCAGAAGTGTGGCGTGACCGTGGAGAAGCTTTGCAGCCTGAACGGCTATCGCAAGAATCAGCGGGTACGCCCCGGACAGATCATCCGCTACGTTTAACATACCGGCCGGAACGGCATACCGGCTTGCCGGCACGTCGGTTATCGGCATAAATGAGCGACGCCCCGCGCAACGATTGTTGCATGGGGCGTCGCTCATTTGTGCCCAATGCCATGACAATGGTGATCATCAACAAGTGAAAAGCACGACCTTCAGGTGATGAAAAACACGTTGCTCAGGCGGTGAGAAACACGATCCTCGGGTGATGAAAAACACGATTATACAAGATGGGCAAGGCCTTCTGACGAGACAAACCTGCTTTTATCAAACGGCCGACAGATCCGAACGCGGGTACACATCTCCCCCCATTCCTACTTCCTGATAACCGCCCTCACCACAAACCAAAGGTGCATGCCCACGGTGGTGAGCATGCCATAGTGGTGCGCCATGACCCTGAACCGCTCGAAAAGCGATGCCCTGTGGTTCTTCTCGGTCATGCCGCCATCGAGATAATTCACCAAGACCTCGTTCACGTTGCGCAGTTGGAGACCACGCTCCTCGGCCAGTTTCATGATCCGGATGCACCAATCCACATCGGCCGAAAAGCGGTATTGCCGGTCGTAGAGTGTCTCGCGGGCCAAGTCGGCGCGGGCGTAGAACGCCTGATGGCACACCAACATGCCATGCTTGAACGACCGCCACGAGAGTGTCGACGGCGGGCGCAACCTGCGATGGCGCAGCAGAAAACCGTCGTTGTTCACAATGTCGGCATCGCCATAGAGCACGCCGGGCAAATCCTCACCATCGGCAAAGCCCGATAGCACATGCTCCAAGGTCTCTGAAGAGGGGAAAACGTCGCCGGCATTGAGAAACACCAAGTAATCGCCCGAGGCCTTGAGGATGCCCTTGTTCATCGCATCGTAAAGTCCGTTGTCTTTCTCAGACACCACCACCACCCGATGACCGTTGTCCTCTCGCTCTGTCTTCTCCCGATAATCGTCGACCAAGGCGAGCGTACCGTCGGCCGAAAGTCCGTCGATGATGATGTGTTCCACCTTGTGGAACGTCTGCTCACGCACACTCTCGAGCGTGCGGGTCACCACCGCCTCGGCGTTGAACGTACAGGTAATGACGCTGATAGTGATCATATCGCGTAGTTTTTGAAGGCTATCGCCTGATTGTAAACCTCGATGTACTTCATCGAAACCGCTTGCTGCGAATATTTAGACAGCACCTTTTGCTGTGCCAATCTACTGAGTTGCCCATAGTCAGACTCCAGCAGAATCCATCCCATTCCGCGCGCGAGGTCGGCCGAATCGCGGTAGGCTGCCACATATCCGTTCTTGAGATGGTCTATCATCTCGGGTATGCCCCCCACCTTGAAGCCGAGACAAGGAAGTCCGCAAGCCATCGACTCCATGATGGTGTTGGGCAGGTTTTCCGACAGCGACGGCAACACGAAGAGGTCGGCGGCATTATACACCTCAACCATCTTGCGCTCGTCGTTCACATACCCCAACGGATAGACCGGCATCTCGAACGCCCGCTCAAACTCCTCGGCATGCCCACCAAGAATCACCACTCCCGCATTGTCGCGCATCTCGGGATGCTCCTCGGCGAGTGCCTTGCAGGCATTGATGAGGTATTGCATGCCCTTGTTCTCATTGGTGGCACGCTGGGCCACAAACAAGATGAGCCGCTTGTCGGCGGGCAATCCCAAAGCCTCGCGGGCCGCGGCTTTGTCGCGTTTGCAAAATACCGAGGTGTTGATGGGGTTGGGTATGTCGGTCACCACATGCTTCTCCACCAGCGCACTGGCCTTGGCCTCGCCGGCCAACCACCGGCTACATGCCACAAACGAGATGTTGCTCATGCGATAAAGCCGTCTCTTCTGCTCCCACACCCGATGGGCAAGGTCGCGGTCGCCACCCCCGCCGGGCAGGTATTGGCAATTGGAGCAATGGCTCTTGAACCGCCGACACCCCATCGAGAGATGGCAGATGGCCGACAACGGCCACAGATCGTGCATGGTCCACACCACGGGTTTGCCGCTCTTGAGAATCTTGCGCACGACGCCCAGCGACAGCATGCCCTGATTGATCCATGCGAGATGCACGATGTCGGCCTCTTTGAACTCCGGCAACGTCGTGATGTCGGTGCCGGCATTGGCGATGTCGATGTCGAAAAGATGCTTGCGGTTGAACCGCAGCCGCATCCAGATGACCAGCCGCTCCCACAGGAAATTGAACCGATGGAGCCACGGCCGTGGCAGTCCCACCACCGTGAGCGTGTCGCTTTCCTTGTTGGCCACCAACATTTTGGCCTTCACCCCGTTGTTGTTCAGGGCATCCATCAACCTGAAGGTCGCTACGGCGGCCCCTCCGGTCTTCTCACTTGTGTTCACTAAGAGTACGCGCATGGTCGATTGTCTTTATAGGGCAAAGGTAATAAAACAAAATGAAAACCTATGGGAC
>DBQL01000062.1 GCA_002305235.1 Prevotella sp. UBA1395
TCCCATTGCAAACGGATTGGGGCGATAGTCATTCTCCTTGGCCAAGGCCTTGATCTTATCGCGCAGTGCCTCGCCCACTCCCGGCTGATCGTTCAAGGCACGGGAAACGGTGGAAACGGCAACACCCAACTGACGGGCGATATCTTGCTGAGATAAATGTTTCATTGCGATACTTCGTATTCGACGGTTAATGATGGTCTCTTCTCACCTACAAATATAAATAATTACGATGAAACCGAAAGCCGATTCGCCAAAAATCGACGAATAATACACGCAAAGCATTGCGCGAAAATAATAGGCAGGAAAAGGAAAAAAAGTCTTGAAAAAATATTAATTTTGAAAGGAACGGCCCGAAAAGAATGACTGACAGACGACCGATTCATCGGCATACCTGTCATAAAGATAAATTATAATATGTATATGAAAAGACTTTCAGCAATTGTCCTGATGCTTGGCTGCATGATCATGAGCCACGCACAGACCCTCACCACATCGCCCAATCGGCACATCAGCGTCGCCCTGACCATGCGAGACAATACGCCCGTTTTGGAAACAAAATACAACACCGGTAAGCAATGGGTGACGGTCAGCACGGTAACGACCGGTTTATCGTTTGACAAAGAGATTTCTACATCCCAACAAACGCTCACCAAGACATCGCCTGTCACCACGCATCGCGACAATTATACCATGCTCACCGGCAAGCGAAGCCTCTGCATGAACCAAGCCAACTGCCGCACTTTCACCTTCACCGATGCACAAGGGCGGCAAACAGACTTGCTGCTCAGGGTATATAACGATGGCATGGCGTTCAGGTATGCGGCCACGGAGAATCGCCACGGTGGCAGGGAACTGACCTCGTTCCATATTGCCAATGGCACCGACAGGTGGGCACAGCCCTTGGATCTGAACGGCTACGAAGACTTTTATTACCACCTTACCCAAGGCTCCGAGCAGCCTAACCCCAAGAAAAAAGCCGGACAGTGGGGATTTCCGCTGCTCACCGAACCGCAGACCGGCATCTTCACGCTGATCACCGAATCCGGTATCAGACGGGGAAACTGCGGTGCCCATCTCCAAAACATGGTCGACGCCGAGCGCTATGACGTGGTGACCGCCGATGAGACAGAGCTCACCCCGCAGCTCTCCTCTGCATGGCGGGTGGTCGTCATAGGCCGGCTCGCCGACATCGTGCAGTCTACTCTCGTCACCGATTTGGCCGAACCCAGCAAAATCGACGATACATCATGGATAGAACCGGGACCGGCATCGTGGGTCTACTGGGCATACAACCACGGGTCTAAAGACTTCCAAATCGTCAGACAATACATCGATTTGGCCCACGACATGCACTGGCCATACGTGCTCATCGACTGGGAATGGGAGAGTATGGGTAACGGAGGCACAATCAAAGATGCCATTGCGTATGCACAAAGCAAGGGAGTGAAGGTTATGGTATGGTACAACTCTTTGCAGTCGTGGGGCGGAGACACGGCGTGGGGAAAGGCCCACGACCTGCGTACCGCCGAGGGTCGCGACAAGGAAATGGCGTGGCTGCGAGACATGGGGATAAGCGGCGTGAAGATAGACTTCTTCTATGGCGACAGCCGCAAGACCATGACTTACTACCTCGACTTGCTCGAGTCGGCCGCCAAATACCGGTTGCTGGTCAACTTTCACGGTGCCACCCTGCCACGAGGATGGCAGAGAACCTATCCCAACCTCATGACCACGGAGGCCGTCTACGGTGCCGAATACTATAACAACGGACCTGCTCTCACGTCCAAGGCGGCATGGCACAATGCCGTACTGCCCTTTACCCGCAATGTCGTAGGCCCGATGGATTATACTCCGGGGACCTTCTCCGACAGCCAAAACCCTCATATCACGAGCCATGCACATGAGTTGGCACTCTATTTCCTGTTTGAATCGGCCCTCCAGCACATGCCCGACCGCCCCGAGGCTTACCGCGGATTGCCCGATGAAGTCAGGACATTGCTCTCGGCCCTGCCTACGGCGTGGGACGATACCCGACTGCTCTCAGGGTATCCGGGAGAGTCGGTCGTCATCGCACGGCGCAAGGGGCATACATGGTATGTGGCCGGAATCAACGGCACCGACCATGAGGCGACACTGCCATTGCAGGTCAAGGCATTGGGCAAGACGCTGCAACTCTTTGCCGATGGCACAGACAACAGGTCGTTTGCCATCACGCCATCGGTGCGCGTCAAAGACATCGACCACGTGAAATGCCTGCCCCGAGGCGGATTCGTCGCGGTCATCCGATGACCGGAACGCCATTCTTCCGTGTACCCGCCGGCATGCCTCACACAGCTGATTGTTATTCATCAAACTCATCATCACCGTATCNNCAAGCCTACGACATTCCCATGCGACATGGCAAGCTGATACTCACTCCTATGGCCGAAAATGCCATGAGAATGCAGTATGTCAACGACGCCACACACAGCCTACCCGAGTATGTTTACTTAGACAAGACTCCTCGGGTGAAATGCAAAATCAAAAAGGAAAAACAGCAAGTCGTGCTGAGACTCAAAGCGATGACTGTCTCGGTGGCGCTGCCCGAGGGCATGATCACCGCGACAAACCAGCGGGGCGAGGTGATCTTCCGGTCTCTTGCCTACCGGCTGAAAGCCTCATCCGTCAGGTCACAGCCCACACAAATCGCCACGCTGACCTTCGACTCGCCCGATGACGAGTGTCTGTTCGGATTGGGACAGTTTCAAGATGGCTACATGAACATACGCGGATTGTCACGAAGGCTCACCCAAGTGAATACCCAAATATCCATTCCCATGCTCGTCTCCAATCGCGGGTACGGACTGCTATGGAACAACTATGGACTCACCGAGTATAATCCCGGCGACCGGCATCTCGCACTGCAGAGGGTCTCCGACTATGGCGAGACGGAGACCGTAGACCAGACATCGACTCACGGCAACCAGCGGGAGACACGACAAAGCAACGCTTTTGCCGGCACCATAGAGGTGGCACAGGAGGGCGACTACGCACTCTTGCTGGACGTGGGACAGACGATGGCCCGCCGGCATCAACTGGTCATCGACGGCGACACCGTGCTCAACGTGAGAAATATATGGCTTCCACCTACTGCCTCGACCATCGTTCGCCTCACCCCCGGGACCCATCACGTGATGTGTCAGGCCGAGCATAGTGATAAGCCGGTCATCTATTACCGCAAGGTAGACAATACGACCACCCTCTCGTCACCGGTTGCCGAAAGTGTGGATTTCACCTTGTTCGCCGGAAAAGCCGATGAGGTCATCGCCACATACCGTCGGCTCACCGGGCCGTCGCCGATGATGCCGCTGTGGGCACTGGGCTACATCCATTGTCGGGAACGGTTCCATTCGTCTGACGAAATACTGCGCACGGCTGCCCGCTTCAGACAAGAGCGCTATCCGATAGACCTCATCGTGCAAGACTGGCAATACTGGGGACCCAACGGTTGGAACTCCATGCTCTTTGACAAGACCCATTATCCCGACCCGAAACTGCTGGTAGACAGTCTGCATCGACAAGATATGCGATTCATGTTGTCCGTTTGGTCGAAGATAGACAAGAACAGTGTTGTGGGCAAAGAGATGGAGCAACAGGGCTATTACATTCCCGGGACCGACTGGATAGACTTCTTCAACCCCGCGGCGGCACAGGCCTACTGGAGTCATTTCAGCGAGAAACTGCTGAAACCCTATCACATCGACGCTTGGTGGCAGGATGCCACCGAACCCGAGAACGACGACCTCGCCAACCGGATGATTGGGCAAGGCCGGTGGACGGGCGAGCAATTCCGGAACATGTACACCCTCTTGGTGAGCAAAACCGTATATGAAGGCTGTCGGAACATCCGGCCCGACCGCCGCACCATGATACTCACCCGATGCGGGTTCCCGGGCATTCAGCGGTACAACTCGGCCGTGTGGTCGGGCGACGTAGGCCACGATTTCGCTACGTTGCAGACGCAAATCACCGCCGGACTCAACCTCTCGGTCACCGGATTGCCGTGGTGGACTTACGATGCCGGAGGCTTTTTCAGGCCCGGGCAGGAGCAATACACCGACAAAACCTATCACGAGACGATGCTCAGATGGCTGCAAACGGCGGTATTCCTGCCCTTGACGCGGGTACACGGATATATGAGCAACACCGAGTTTTGGAACTACGGGGCCGACGTGGAGCGTGCGGCCCACCGGGCCTTGGACCTGCGTTACCGACTGATACCTTATATCTATGCGCAGGCCGCGGCCGTCAACGGGCAGGGGGCAACCCTCCTTCGTCCATTGGTCATGGATTTCGCCCACGACCAAGAAGCTCTCAAGCAGAAAACGGAATATATGTTCGGACCATCGCTGTTGGTCTGTCCGGTGGTGAAGGCGGGACAAACCTCACAGTCGGTCTATCTGCCCCGTCATGCGGGAGGGTGGTATCGGTTCATGACCGACCGTCGTCACAACGGCGGGCAATATCTCGAAACCTCGGTCTCTCTCGACAACATTCCCGTGTTTGTCGCCGCAGGAACCATCCTGCCGATGGCCAAGACACCGGCCCAGACCACCCTTCAGGCCCTCAACTCACCCTTGGAGATACAGGTATATCCGGGACAGGACGCCGATTTCACACTCTATTTTGACGACGGCGAGACCTACGGGTACGAGCAGGGACAGCGCGAGCTTATCCGTCTGCATTGGGATGACCGCCGGCGCACACTGACATTCGCCAAGCGTGACGGCCGTTACGACGGCATGCCTCACACTCGCCGCATGACCGTCGTGATGATGGACGGCAGCGGAAAGACAGTAGACATGGACTATCAGGGGCGCAACATCACGCTCAGAATGTAGTCTTCACACTGCGCCCTCCCTCCCGTCCCGTCATCCGGAGGCCCGCTCCGCCAACACCATTCCCGGCATCGGCATGCCCATGACGCAGCTCACGCCGCCATGATCTCATACCCTCACGTGTCGGCCATGACCCACCGACATGGCCGACACGCATTATCGGGTATGTGTTCCTTCACTCATCCCATTTCTCATTCCTTGCATTGAAGACAAAAAAAAAGCGACCGGATCTCCGGTCGCCCTTCTATTGAAATGTCAAGCGGCATCAAACCACCTCAATTTTACGCTGTACTTTCTGTTCCTCGGCCTTTCTTGGGAGCACCACTCTCAACACGCCGTTCTCCACTTTGGCTTGGATCTGCTCTGTCTGCACATCGTCGGGCAGAGTCAAAGCCTGCCGGAAAGAGGTGTAAGAGAACTCGCGACGCAGATAATGACCCTCCTTGTTTTCATCCTTCTGGTCACTCTTGTGCTCCATGTTGATCACCAAGCATCCCTCATCACTGATGTTCAGATGAAAGTCATCCTTGGTCATGCCGGGAGCAGCAACCTCCACTTCATATTCGTGCTCATTTTCCTTGACATTGACAGAGGGAGCCGTGGCGCGGGCCTTAGCCAACCATCCGTCGTTGAAGAAATCGTTAAACGAATTGTCTAACCAATTGTTTGTTGAACGTAATACTGGAAACAACATGATAAATACCTCCTAATTATTGTTT
>DBQL01000107.1:0-7996 GCA_002305235.1 Prevotella sp. UBA1395
TTGATGTATGACCGCAATTTCGAGCCTCGTCTCAAAGGGTTGGATTATAGCCATCTGGCACTTTATGATGTCTCCCTTCGTGCCGACTCGTTCTATTATTGTGATTCCAAACTTGACATCAAACTGCGCGAATGCTCTTTCCGAGAGAAAAGCGGACTGGCTGTAAACCGTCTGCATGGCGCGTTTGCTATGGACAGCTCCCGCCTTACTTTGCCATCCATGAAATTGCAAACCCAAGCCGGCACAAACTTGGTTGTGGATTATAACATGGATATGAATGCCTTTGCGGACAAATCTCCCGGCAATTTTTCTGTACTCGCCAAAGGCCAGTTGTCCAAGCGCGACTTACTGCTCATCGCCGGAGACAACCTGCCACCCGCATTGGCAGGACAATGGCCGCGGAAGCCATTGGTCGTGGTCGGCGATATTCGGGGCAACCTTCGTAAGACGCATGTCAAGAACTTGAACCTCCATTTGCCCGGGTCTTTCAAGGCACAAGCCAGTGGTTTCATAGAGAATCTTACGGATACCAAGCACCTCATTGCCGATTTGGACCTGCATGCCAAGACGAATGACATGAGTTTTGTCACCTCCATGCTCGATCGGGAGACGCGAAAGATCATCCGTATTCCGCGGGGAATAGGGTTTGATGGGATTGTAAAGGTCCACGGTCAGCGATATGCAACCCGTTTCACGGCAACGCAAGGCGGAGGCTCAGTGCGCGGAAATATAGCCTTTGACGGTTCTAAAACCGCATATCGTGCACAGCTCTCAGCACGTGCCTTGCCACTCCAGAACTTCCTTCCGCATTACCGGCTGCATCCGTTCACGGGCAACATCGATGCCCAAGGAGCCGGCACCGACTTCTTGTCGCCACATACTCGTCTTGCGGCCAAGGCCAATGTAGAGAAGTTCACCTATGGCGAATACAACTTAGACCATATCTCTGCCAAAGCCGTAGTGAGCCGAGGACGCGTGGTTGCCGATGTAGACAGTCGCAATCCACTGCTGCGGGGTGTCTTCAATGTCAACGCCTTGACCACCGGCAAGAAGCTCCGCGCAACGGTTTCCGGCGATTTCAGCCATGTGGATCTGTACCAACTCAAACTGTTGTCCGACCCGGTCACCGTGGCCTTGTGTACTCATGTCGACGTGGTTTCCGACCTCAAGCACTCCCATTCGGTTCGTGGCACCATCTCAGACATTACCATCCATGAGAACAACAAAGTGCATCGCCCACAGAATATTGAGTTAGACCTGCTCACATCTCGTGACACTACCCATGCCATTATCGATTGTGCCGACTTCCAACTTAATATGGACGCGTCCGGCGGTTATGAGCAACTGCTCAGTGGTGGCAAACGATTCGTTGCCGAGTTGGAGAACCAGCTCAAGAACAAATACATCGATCAGGCACGTCTTCGTGCCCGTCTCCCCGAGGCAAGGATATTCCTTGTGTCGGGCAAGAATAACATCATGGGGCAGGTGCTGCGCCATTACGGCTACCATTTGGACAATGCCTACATGAACATCACCTCGTCGCCGGTCACCGGACTGAACGGATTGCTTCAGGTAGACTCATTGGTTGTAGACAGTTTCCAGATCGACACCGTACGATTCCGTGTGTCTTCCGACAATACAACCATCAGTTATTCTGCGCAGCTCAGAAATGGGAAAGACAATCCCAACTACATTTTCAATGCCCTCTTTGATGGTTCCATCACAGAGCGGGGCACCTATATTAAGACCCGTGTTTATGACTGGAACGACAGGTTAGGTATCAGTATCGCCCTGCAAGGTACGATGGAGCAGAACGGTGTACGCCTATCCCTCTTTGGCGACGATCCTATCCTTGGCTACAAACGGTTTGCGGTGAACGACAGCAACTATATCTACATGAGCGACGACCGCCGTATCAGTGCCAACATGGTATTGCAGGCCGCCGATGGCATGGGTATGCAGATCTTTACCAACGACGAGAATCTCGAGGCCCTGCAAGACCTCACGATCAGCATGCACCGCTTCGACATTGGCGAGGCATTGGCTATGGTGCCCTACACTCCAGACGTAAATGGTATTCTCAATGGCGATTTCCACGTGATACAAACGCCCACCGACCTATCTGTCATTTCCTCCGTGACTGTCGACAAGATGGTCTACGAGGGCAACCCGATGGGCAACCTCGGTTCCGAGTTCACGTATATGCCTCGTCCCGACGGCGGGCATTATGTCGATGGCACCCTGAGTTATAACGGGCGTGAGGTCGGCATCCTGACCGGAACCTATCTGTCCAAGGGCAAAGGCGTGCTCGATGCCGACCTCGATATGGAGAGAATGCCTGTCGAACTCATCAATGGCTTCATCCCCGACCGGCTTATCGGCTTCAAGGGTTACGCCGAAGGCTCACTGTCTATACGTGGTGCATTGTCGCGTCCCGATGTCAACGGTGAGGTCTTCTTAGACTCCACGGTGATGTTTAGCGAGCCATACGGCGTGGAATTGCGGTTTGCCAACGACCCTGTGAGCATTAAGAACAGCCGTTTGCAGTTTGAGAACTTTGAGGTTTTCGCCCACAATGACAGTCCGCTCAACGTGCAAGGCTACTTCGATTTTTCCGATATGGAGCGTATGAACATGAATGTGAGGATGCGCGCCCAAAACTATCTGCTGGTCGATTCCAAGGAGACTGCCCGTTCAGATGTCTATGGCACGGCCTATGTCAACTTCTTCGGCACGATGAGCGGACTGCTCAGCAATCTGAAGATGCGGGGCAAATTAGATGTGCTTGGGTCTACCGACCTGAAGTATAACCTCAAGGATTCGCCACTCACCACCGACAATCAGTTGGAGGGATTGGTAGAGTTCGTCAATTTCAAAGACAGCACACAGCAGGCCATCAACCGCCCACCGCTCACCGGTCTCAACATCGACCTGTCCATCAGCGTAGACGAAGGCGCTCACATGGACTGCTATCTCAATGCCGACCACTCCAACTATATCGATATTATCGGTGGCGGAGACATGCGCCTGCAATACAACACGGTCGACAACGTACGTCTTACCGGTCGTTATACCATAGGCAGCGGAGAGATGAAATACTCCTTGCCCGTCATTCCTTTGAAGACCTTTACCATCGAGGATGGCAGTTATATCGAATTCCGTGGCGATCCGATGAACCCCGCGTTAAGCCTCAGGGCCACCGAGCAGACCAACGCAAATATCGGCAGCGACACCAATGACAGCCGACTTGTGCAGTTTACTACCGGCGTGGTGGTTACCAAGACGTTGCAGGATATGGGTCTGGAGTTTATTATCGATGCTCCCGAAGACATGACCATCCATAACCAGTTGCAAGCCATGTCGAAGGAAGAACGTGGCAAGATTGCAGTTACCATGCTCACCACCGGCATGTATCTCGCCGATGGAAACACCAAGGGATTCACGATGAACTCGGCATTGAGCGCATTCCTCAACAGTCAGATCAACCAGATTTCCAACAAGGCACTCCGGTCGTTGGATGTCAGCATCGGCGTAGACAATTCCATCAACAACAGTGGCGCGATACACACCGACTACTCCTTCAAGTTTGCCAAGCGGTTCTGGAACAATCGTTTGAAGGTGTCGATAGGCGGCAAACTGTCGTCGGGTGTTGATGCTGCCACCCAGAACGAGACCTTCTTTGACAATGTGACGCTCGAATACCGCCTCAGTCCCACGTCCAACAAGTATCTCAACTTGTTCTATCAGCGCGACGATTACGACTGGCTCGAAGGCAATGTGAGCAAGTTTGGCGGTGGTTTTATATGGAAACGCAAGCTCGACAGCCTCAAGGATCTCTTCCGTTTCAACACCACAGAGAACATGTTACCGCCGATGCCGGCCGACTCCTCAAAACAAATCATGATCGAGAAATGAAATTCAAGTTGCTCCTATACGGCCTGACACTGCTCCTGCTCACCGGTTGTTCATCCACGAAAAGCATTCCGGAGGGCGACCAGTTGTTCATTGGCCTTGACAAGATACAGTATGATGTGCCCGAGCAGGGCGAGCATTTCACCTCTACCAAGGAAGAGGTCGATGCCGCTTTGGCCACGGCTCCCAACGCGTCGCTGTTTGGCAGTAGCAGCATGCGGTCTCCGTTCCCTATCGGTTTGTGGATCTGGAACGAGTTTGCGGGTAGCGAGTCGGGTCTGGGCAAGTGGTTGCTTGGTTCGTTTGGCTCGAAACCCATCCTCATGAGCTGGGTCAATCCCAAGTTGCGTGCGTTGGTGGCGCAGGAGGTTTTGCGTGCCCACGGGTATTTCCGAGGCAGCGTGTCGCATGAGGTCATCACGCAAAAAAATCCCAAGAAGGCCAAGATTGCCTATCATGTCAATGCCGGACACCTGTTTACCATAGACAGTTTGCGCTACCTGCGGTTCCCGGTCGAGGCCGACAGCCTCATTCAAGCCGGTCTTGCCGATGCCAAAGTAGGAAAGGGCGACGCTTTCGATGTGTCGACCTTGGAGGCCGAGCGTGCGCGTATCAATGTGTTGCTGCGCAACAATGGCTATTATTTTTACCAGCCGGGCTATGCCTCTTATCTTGCCGATACGGTCTCACGGCCCGGCAAGGTTTTACTGAAATTCCAGCAGGTGGAGAATATTCCCGCGATGGCCAAGCGCCGGTGGTATGTGGGGAATATTGATGTCGAGATGCGCAAAGACTTCATGGAGACCCTCGAGGACACCATCAGCCGTCGTTCCATGACCATCCATTTCAATGGCAAGCGCCCTCCGCTGAGGCAGTCGGTCATTCGCGACGCGTTGCGGGTGCGCAGTCGCCAGCCTTACAGTTATTCCGAACATGAGGAGAGTGTGAGCCGACTGAGCAGCACGGGCATATTCAGTCTTGTCGACTTTGTGTTCACCCCGCGCGACACCACCGGTTTGAGCGACACCCTTGATCTGCGTCTGAACTGTGTGTTCGACAAGCCTTACGACTTCTATATCGAGGGAAACCTCACGGGTAAGACCAGCAACCGCTTTGGTCCGGGCGTTGTTGTCGGTCTGACCAAGCGTAACGCGTTTCGTGGCGGCGAGCTTTTAGACATCAACCTGAAAGGCAGTTATGAGTGGCAGACGGGACATAAGGCAGAGGGAACAACCTCGAGCTTCAACAGTTATGAGTATGGTTTCGACGTGTCCTTGCAATATCCGCGCCTCATCGTGCCCTTCGCCAATACCATACGGCAACGCCTTCGCCGCCGGATGAGGCGCAACAATTACTTCTCTACGCCCACCACCACATTCAAGGTATCGTCTAACATCATCAGTCGTGCCAACTATTTCAAGCGGCATGTTGTCACGGGCGAATGGACTTATCATCTGCAGACCTCGGCCACGAGCCGCCATCAGTTCAGTCCGCTGGTATTCACCTTCGACTATATGCGCAGTTCCACTCAGGCGTTCGACTCGATCATGAATGCCAATCCATACCTCTATTACACCATGCGCGACCAGTTCATCCCCAAGATGCAGTATGTTTATACCTATACAAGCCCTGCGCGCTACCGCAATCCGGTCTGGTGGCAGACCACGTTGAGCGAGTCGGGCAACATACTGTCTTTGGGTTACATGGCTGCCGGCCACCAATGGGGTGATAAAGACAAGCGAATGTTCCGCAATCCGTATGCGCAGTTCCTTAAATTGGAAACAGAGTTTGTCAAGACATGGCGTCTTTCGGAGCACAGCACGCTTGTTGCCCACTTAGGGGCGGGCGTGGCGTGGAGCTATGGCAACTCGTCGGCCATTCCTTACAGTGAGCAGTTCTATGTGGGCGGCGCCAACAGCATCAGGGCTTTCACCGCAAGATATATCGGCCCGGGAAGCTATCACGACCCCGAGGCGGCCTCGATCTATTATCTTGACCAAACGGGCGACATCAAGCTGTTGGCCAATCTGGAGTATCGGCCGCGTCTCTTCGGAAATCTCTACGGTGCGATTTTCCTCGATGCCGGCAACGTTTGGGAGATGAATGGCAGCTATCGCACGGGTGGCACCTTCAAACTCAAGGATGTTCCCAAGGAGATGGCGGTCGGCACGGGTGTCGGCCTGCGTTACGACCTCGACTTCTTGGTGATCCGTGTGGACTGGGGTATGGGTCTCCATGTGCCTTACAAGTCGGGATTCTATAACATGGACTCGTTCAAAGACAGCCATAGCCTGCACTTCGCCGTGGGCTATCCGTTCTGACAGTAAGCCTCACGGGTGGGGCGGCGGGCCTCGTATCTTGCCTACTGCCGTATGCGTGGGTTTTGTCCGCATGTCGTTTCCATGCATGAGATAAAATGTATTTTTGTTTTTTTTGCCTTTCATTCCGCTATCCGTATCGGAATTTTAGTACCTTTGCAAAAGAAAAAGTGTTAACACATTCATAAACTTACAACATGAAACCAACATTATTACTACTCGCTGCGGGTATGGGCAGCCGTTACGGCGGCCTCAAGCAGTTGGATGGTCTCGGCCCCAATGGTGAGACCATCATGGACTATTCTATTTATGATGCCATTCAGGCCGGATTCGGCAAGATTGTGTTCGTGATCCGTAAAGATTTCGAAACGCAGTTTCGTGAGCAGGTCTTGTCCAAATATGAGGGCCACATTCCCGCCGAATTGGTATTTCAAAGCCTCGACGCGCTGCCCGAGGGCTTTGCCGTACCCGAGGGTCGCGAGAAGCCTTGGGGCACCAACCATGCCGTATTGATGGCCAAGGACGTGATCCATGAGCCGTTCTGCGTGATCAATTGCGACGACTTCTACAACCGCGACTGCTTCAAGGTCATCGGAAAGTTTCTTGCCGACCTTCCCGAAGGCAGCAAAAACACGTACGCTATGGTGGGATTCCGCGTGGGCAACACGCTGAGCGAGAACGGTACTGTGGCCCGCGGTATCTGTTCCAAGGACGCGAATGAGCACCTGACCACCGTTGTGGAGCGCACGGAGATAGAGCGTCACGGCGATGACATACAGTATAAGGACGAGAACGGCGAATGGGTGACCGTGGCAGACAATACGCCTGTGTCGATGAACGTATGGGGATTCACCCCCGACTATTTCGATTACAGCGAGGATTACTTCAAGTCTTTCCTTGCCGATCCTAAGAATATGGAGAACAAGAAGGCCGAGTTCTTCATCCCGTTGATGGTCAACAAGCTCATCAATGACAACACCGCCACGGTGAAAGTGCTCGACACCACAAGCAAATGGTTTGGCGTGACTTATTCGGCCGACCGCCCCGGCGTGGTGGCTAAGATCCAAAGTCTTGTCGACGAGGGTGTTTATCCCGCCAAATTGTTCTGATTCAACTCATACGGCAGGCTGATTCGACTGTCGATGCAACACCCGCAGTTGTCGCGACCGCCATGCCTATGACATCCATAACCACACCATCGCCTTGCGCATGGTGTGGTTTTTTTGTATGGTGAAGGTCATTCGCGGGCACATTTGTCAACTTGCATACTGCGCCGACGGAAGGCTGCCGGGAGGCGGTGGCGATGACAGACGTAAAAGGGCCGGGAGGGAACGCTGTAAAAAAGATTCATCGTTATTTTTTCTTCAGATATTTTTCCGGTGTGCGCAATGTCGCGGTTTGGGTGCCATCGGCCTCTCGGTTTTCGGTACAAATGGGCGGCTCGTGGGGCGAAAAGTCCCTTTTGTGCCATCCGCTTTTGTGTTTTGCGGCTGCCATTGCACCTCTATCGCGAGACGATTAGATTGTTTTCGCGTCTCGAAACGATAGCAATCGTGTTGCGAAACGATAGCAATCGCAAAGCGAAGGTTTGTCAATATTTTACAAACCGCTGATGATGAGCTGTTTATGAATGTATGTTTTTCAACGCTTTTTTCGAGTCATCGGCAGGGTTTTATGCCGGGATGGGCAAACGAGAAGGTGTTTTCCGAAAATTTCATGGATAATTTTGGGCGAGGCCTTTTACGCCCGTGGGTGTAGGAGAAGGG
>DBQL01000107.1:8016-11326 GCA_002305235.1 Prevotella sp. UBA1395
CGGTTTGCTGTTGAAAAACAGCGGGGTAGGCATATCTATCTGCAATCTTTTTCGTAACTTTGCAGTCATGATAGATTTGAATTTGCTCACTGCCGAAGAGGCAATGCGTCTCCGCGAGATGATAGTCTCGGCGGAGCATATAATAATAACCGGACATTCCCGCCCCGACGGCGACGCGCTGGGCGCCTGCTTGGCATGGGCGGAGTATCTGCGTGTGATTTTCGACAAAGACCCGATGGTGATTGTGCCCAACGGCTTTCCCGACTTCTTGCAATGGCTGCCATCGAGCGAGCGTATCGTGCGATATGACAAGCACCTCAAGGAGGTGGAGCAGGTCTTCTGCAAGGCCGATCTCGTGTTCTGTATAGACTATAACGGGCTGAACCGCGTGGAGGCAATGGAGCCGGTGCTGGCCGGATGTGCCGCACCCAAGGTGATGTTCGACCACCATCTCGACCCCACCATCCCCGCAGAGATCGCCGTGTCATATCCCGACCTAAGCTCATCGTCGGAGGTGGTGTTCCGGGTGGTGTGGCAGATGGGTGGTTTTGAAGACCTCGGCAAGAAGTTTGCCGTGCCCGTCTATTGCGGCATGATGACCGATACCGGCGGATTCACGTTCAATTCCACGCGTCCGGAGATCTATTTCATCATCTGTCAGTTGCTCACCAAGCACATTGATAAAGACAAGATCTACCGCAATGTGTTCAACAATTACAGCCAGTGGGCCATTCGTTTGCGAGGCTATCTCATGTCGCAGAAGCTCAACGTGTTTGAGGATTTGCACGCGTCTTACTTCACGTTGACCCGCCAAAATATCCGCGATTACCACTATGTGCGCGGCGACGGCGAGGGACTGGTGAACGAGCCGCTACGCATCAAAGGCATGAAGGTGTCTATCTCGCTGCGTGAGGATGACCGCATAGACAACAAGGTGTGGGTGAGCCTGCGCTCGGTCGACGACTTCTCGGTGGAGGAGATGGCCAAGAAGTTCTTTAACGGAGGCGGACATTTCAATGCCAGCGGCGGACAGTTGGACTGCTCGATGGAAGAGGCCGAGCGGATAACGCGTGAGGCCATCAAATACTATGCGCCCCAACTGAAGGGCTGATTAACTTTTAATTTTTATTTTTTAATTGTTATTCTTCGTGTCTCTGTTCTCTTTTTCTTACCTTTGCACGTATGAATCAACATGAATCGACAATGAGAAAACTGACGTTCCTGCTGTTGCTGCTAATGGGTGTGACGGCATTTGTGGGTTGCAACAATCAGGAGACATACGCTGATCAGAAAAAGCGCGAGGTGGCTGCCATCAATCAATATCTTTTGGATTCTGCCGTGACGGTGATCGACGAGAATCAGTTTGCCGCGCAAAACTATATTACCGACGTGAAGAAGAACGAGTGGGTGTTGCTCGAATCCTCGGGCGTGTATATGCAGGTGGTGCGTATCGGCTCGGGCGAGAAGATCAAAGACGGCGAGCGGGTGACGGTGTTGTGCCGCTATACCGAGCGCAACATGCTGGGCGACTCGATCGAAATGTCGAATACGCTCATCTCTAAGATGCACCAGTTTGTAGACAAGATGTCGGTGGTCAACAACTCGGGCACCTTCACCGGGTCGTTCCTCTCGGGCGAGAGCACCTTGGTGAGCGCGCATAACCTCACTTCCACCTCTGTGCCCTCGGGCTGGTTGCTGCCGCTGATGTATGTCAACGTGGGCCGGCAATATTCGGATGACACCGAGACGGCCAAGGTGAGGCTCATCGTTCCCCATGATATGGGACACCTGAGCGCTACTTCCGGGGTGATACCCTACCTGTATGACATCACCTACGAGAGAGGAAGATAAGACGGATTATCACAATTTTTAGAAGACATATTATGACCCTGATCAAATCTATTTCCGGTATCCGCGGTACGATAGGCGGCCGGGTGGGAGACACTTTGAATCCGCTGGACATCGTAAAGTTCACGTCGGCTTACGCTACTTTTATACGTCGCAGCGGCAAATGCTCAAGCAACAAGATCGTTGTGGGGCGTGATGCCCGCATCTCGGGCGAGATGGTGAAAAGCGTGGTCTGCGGTACGCTGATGGGAATGGGCTACGATGTGGTCAACATCGGATTGGCCACGACCCCCACCACGGAGCTTGCCGTGAGGATGGCAGAAGCCGAGGGGGGTATCATCATCACCGCCAGCCATAACCCGAGACATTGGAACGCGCTGAAACTGCTCAACAACGAGGGCGAGTTTCTGACCCACGATGACGGTGAGGAGGTGTTGGCCATTGCCGAGAAAGAAGATTTTGAGTTTGCCGATGTGGATCATCTCGGCAGCTATACCGAAGATGACAGCTTCGACCAAAGGCATATCGATGCCGTGCTCGCGCTCGAGTTGGTGGATGTAGAAGCCATCAGGAACGCCCATTTCAAGGTGGTGGTCGATACGGTTAACTCTGTGGGCGGCGTGATTCTGCCCGCGCTGTTCAAGGCTTTGGGCGTGGAGGCCACATTCCTCAATGGCGATGCCACCGGCGATTTTGCCCATAACCCGGAGCCGATAGAGAGCAATCTCGGAGGCATCATGGGCGAGTGTGCCAAGGGGAAGTATGACTTGGGCATCGTGGTAGACCCCGATGTGGATCGGTTGGCATTTATCCGCGAGGACGGTAAAATGTATGGCGAGGAGTATACGCTCGTGAGTGTGGCCGATTATATTCTCGACCATGTGAAGGGTTCTACCGTGAGCAACCTGAGTTCGACTCGTGCTTTGCGTGACGTAACCGAGAAACACGGATGCGAATACTATGCCGCGGCGGTGGGAGAAGTGAATGTGACCACCAAGATGAAAGAGGTGGGAGCCGTGATTGGCGGTGAGGGCAATGGCGGTGTGATCTATCCCGAGAGCCATTACGGACGCGACGCGTTGGTGGGCATCGGCCTGTTCTTGAGCAGCATGGCGCAGAAAGGACTGAAGGCGAGCGAGTTGCGCGCGACCTATCCCAATTATTTCATTGCCAAAAACCGCATCGACCTTACCGCGTCGACCGATGTGGATGCCATTCTTGTGAAGGTGAAGGAGATGTATGGACAGCAGGCCGACGTGCGAGTGACAGACATCGACGGCGTGAAAATAGATTTTCCCGACAAGTGGGTGCATCTTCGCAAATCGAACACAGAGCCTATCATCCGTGTCTACAGCGAGGCTTCTACGATGGAAGAGGCCGACAAACTGGGCAAGACGCTGATGCAGGTGGTTTACGACATGCAATGACAATACCCGGCTTTCCTGTCTCCGAGGAGAGGGGA
>DBQL01000107.1:11383-13210 GCA_002305235.1 Prevotella sp. UBA1395
AACTGCAATGAAAACAAAACTACTATTCGGAGGACTCATCCTCGGTGCTCCGGCAACGCTTGGGGCCCGGCAATTGCCACCGAAAGCTACGCCCGAACGGCCGAATATCGTATTTATTCTTGCCGACGACATGGGATACGGCGACCTGAGGTGCTACGGAAACAAATACATCCAAACACCCAACATCGACCGACTGGCCGCCACGGGAACCCGTTTCACGCAATGCTATGCCGGCAGCGGCATCTCCTCGCCGTCGCGATGCTCGCTCATGACAGGCAAACACACGGGAAATACGCGCATCCGTGACAACCAATGTCCGGTGGGGGGCATACGCGGCATGAAGGTTTCGCCACAGGGTGACACCACATATATACGTAGGGCGAACCTGCTGCCCGAAGACACCACCATCGCGACGGTGCTCGGCACTGCCGGGTACAGGTCGTGCCTTGTGAACAAGTGGCACCTCGACGGCTATGATCCGATGGCGGCTCCCAATCACAGAGGCTTCGACGAGTTTTATGGATGGACCATCTCGACAGTAGAAAGCAACGGCCCTTACTATTATTATCCGTATTACCGGTTTCATGGAGACAGTCTCGTGAACATTGCCGAGAATGCCAATGACGCACGGGTGAGACACAACACGGAGATCTCTACCGATGATGCCATCGCATTTATCCATCGGGAGAAAGATCGCCCGTTTTTCCTTTTCTTGGCGTATGACGCGCCCCACGAGCCTTATCACATCGATGACACGTCGTGGTATGACGACCAAGGAGAGTGGTCGGCATCCACCAAGCGATATGCCGCGCTTGTGACACACATGGATTATCATATCGGCAGGCTCGTCGGTACGCTCGACGCGCTGGGACTAAGAGAGAACACCATTATCATTTTTGCCAGTGACAACGGTGCGGCGGTGATGGCTCCGGTGGAGGAACTGAATTGTAGTGGTGGACTTCGTGGCCGCAAAGGGCAGTTGTATGAGGGCGGAATACGTGTGCCTCTCATTGTGAACCAGCCGGGTAAAGTGCCTGTGCGCGAGCTGTCGAATACGGTCTACTTCCCCGATTTCATGCCGACGTTGGCGGCATTGACGGGTAGCACCAAGGCGTTGCCTCACGGCATAGACGGCATGGATATTCATCAACTGTTCTATGGACAACGGGTAGACACCGACCATCGGCTGTTATACTGGGAGTTTCCGGGAAAGCAACGGGCCGGCAGACGGGGTGACTGGAAGGCGGTCTCGGTGAAGGCGGGACGGCCTTTGGAGCTATACAACATCAAGGAGGATATGACCGAGAGCCGAAACGTGGCTGCGGAGCACCCTGATATATTGCGAAGCCTCGAGCGAGAGATGGATGCCGCACACCGTCCGTCACCTTATTGGCCGTTGCCCGGAGAGACGGCAGAGGGGCAACAAGATGCCGAGAGATGAGTTTCGTGTGTCGGATATCGGATCTTTAGCAGCAAATTTTACTGGGCATACGTTTTGTTACTGTTTCCATGGGGTTCGATAGCCCAAGAGTAGAATATGTATCAGCTTGATGGTCAGTGCATATACGGTAGGGTAATAGAAAATGTTATAGATTCCAAATAAAAAAGCTGTGTAAAAGTTTGGTAATACTAAATTTAATCATTACCTTTGCAACCGCATTTCGAAAGAGTGCTGTGAGGTTAACAATCCTACAACGAGGAAGTTTGGGTGAGTGGCTGAAACCAGCAGTTTGCTAAACTGCCGTGCGCGTTTGCGTACCGGGGGTTCGAATCCCCCAGCTTCCGCAAGGATAGTCTCACATCATGGTCGATTCATCTAATGGTTAG
>DBQL01000106.1:0-1024 GCA_002305235.1 Prevotella sp. UBA1395
CGTTAAAGTTTTCAATATATCACGATTTTTTAGTATCTTTGCAACATAACTATTTTATGAAACAAATGGCAGAACATCTAAATCAGGAAGATAATTACTCAGCCTCCAACATCCAAGTGTTGGAGGGCTTGGAAGCCGTGCGCAAACGTCCGGCCATGTATATCGGCGACATCAGCGAAAAAGGTCTGCACCACCTCATCAACGAGACCGTAGACAACTCGATAGACGAGGCTATGGCAGGCTTTTGCAACAACATCGAGGTGACGATCAACGAGGACAACTCGATCACTGTCGAAGACGACGGTCGCGGAATACCGGTCGATGAGCACGAGAAACTGCACAAGAGCGCGCTCGAGGTGGTCATGACCGTGCTCCATGCCGGCGGTAAATTCGACAAGGGTTCATACAAGGTCAGCGGCGGTTTGCACGGTGTGGGCGTGAGTTGCGTCAACGCATTGTCTGTCCACATGAAGTCACAGGTGTTCCGCGACGGCAAGGCTTACCAGCAAGAATACGAGCAAGGCAAGCCCCTCTATCCTGTCAAGGTGATCGGAGAGACCGATAAACGCGGCACGAGACAGCAGTTCTGGCCGGACCCCACGATATTCACCACCACCGTGTTCCAATGGGATATCGTTGCCCGCCGTATGCGCGAGCTGGCCTATCTCAATGCCGGCATCCGCATCACACTCACCGATCTGCGACCCAACGACGAGGGCAAGACCCGCCAAGAGGTGTTCCATGCCAAAGACGGACTCAAGGAATTTGTGCGCTATGTGGACCGTCACCGCACACATCTCTTCGATGACGTGATCTATTTGAAGACCGAAAAGCAGGGCCTCCCCATTGAGGTGGCAATCATGTATAACACCGATTATTCGGAGAATCTCCACTCATACGTCAACAATATCAACACCATCGAAGGCGGTACACACGTCACCGGCTTCCGCCAAGCGCTCACCCGCGTGCTGAAAAACTATGCCGACAACGACCCACAGATATCCAAACAGATCGAGAAGGCTAA
>DBQL01000106.1:1076-3914 GCA_002305235.1 Prevotella sp. UBA1395
GCCGTGAACCAAGCCGTGGGCGAGGCACTCACCTATTATCTTGAGGAACATCCTACCGAAGCCAAGCAGATTTGCGAGAAAGTGATCCTCGCTGCCACAGCCCGTGTGGCAGCGCGCAAGGCCCGCGAGAGCGTGCAGCGCAAAAGCGTGATGACCGGAGGAGGACTTCCCGGCAAGCTCGCCGACTGCTCCAACAAAGACCCCAAGCAATGCGAGATATTTCTTGTCGAGGGTGATTCGGCCGGCGGCTCGGCCAAACAGGGTCGCGACCGCTACACGCAGGCCATCCTTCCCCTGCGCGGAAAAATCTTGAATGTAGAGAAAGTGCAATGGCATCGGGTCTTCGAGGCCGAGTCGGTGATGAATATTATCCAGAGCATCGGCGTGCGTTTCGGTGTCGAAGGAGAGGCCGATCGTGAGGCCAATATCGACAAGTTGCGCTACGACAAGATCATCATCATGACCGATGCCGACGTCGATGGTTCTCACATCGACACCCTCATCATGACCCTGTTCTATCGTTTCATGCCCAAAATCATCGAGGAAGGCCACTTGTATATCGCCACACCGCCACTCTATAAGTGCACCTACAAGGGTCGCACAAGCGAATATTGCTACAACGAGGCGCAGCGTCAGGCATTCTTTGCCAAGTATGCCAATGGCGACGAAGACTCCAAGGCCATCCACACCCAGCGATATAAAGGTTTGGGCGAGATGAATCCGGAGCAACTTTGGGAAACGACGATGGACCCGAGCAACCGCCTTTTAAAGCAGGTTACCATCGAGAACGCCGCCGACGCCGACGAAATCTTCTCCATGCTGATGGGTGACGACGTGGAACCGCGCCGTGAATTTATCGAGACCAACGCCGCATACGCCAACATCGACGCATAACAAAATATGAAACGAGTCTTCCTAAAGCGCATGGATATATCCTTTACTGATATCCGGCCTTTAGGAAGACTTTATTGTTAGGAGCTTCTTCCTCCACATTGTCAAACCCCCTTCTTCTCCCAAACTGATCAGACCAATGAAAAAAATCATTCTTTCCTTATCGGTCTTATGCCTCTGCCTCACGGTCAATGCCAAGCGTACGAGGGCCGTGACCCCTGCCACCACCCCGGTCGCGAGCCAGCTTCCCATGAAACTATGGTACTCCTCTCCCGCTGAAAGGTTCGAGGAGTCGCTGCCCATAGGCAACGGACGGTTGGGGGCACTGGTCTATGGCAACCCCGACCACAACATCATCCACCTGAACGACATCACTTTTTGGACCGGCAAACCTGTCGACCTCAACATCGACAAGGATGCCCACCGGCATATTCCGGCCATCCGTGAGGCCCTGTTTAAAGAAGATTACCGGCTCGCCGACTCGTTGCAACACTTCGTGCAAGGTGCCAACTCGCAATATTACCAACCGTTGGGGACGCTCATCATCAACGACCTGAACACCGGCGAGACAACAAATTATTACCGTGAGCTGAACATCGACAGCGCGATTTGCCGCGACCGATATACCCGCGGCGACGTGACCGTTACCCGTGAATACTTCGCATCACATCCCGACAAGGTGATCGCCATCCGTCTGAAAGCCTCCAAACCGGGGGCACTCCACTGCTCATTGATGCTCAACTCACAGGTACAGCATGGCGTAAAAGTGTCCGACCGACAGATTACCATGACCGGAAACGCCCTCGGAGACCCCTCGGAGACCATCCATTTCTGCACCGTCCTCAGGGTGAAACATGCCGGCGGCAGTGTGGATAAAACCGACTCCACGCTGATTCTCAACGGTGTGACGGAGGCCGCGATATACATTGTCAACCAAACGAGCTTCAATGGCTACGACAAACATCCCGTGAACGAGGGCGCTCCATATATCGAAAACGCGATGGATGACGCGTGGCACATCACAAACTACAATTTCGCCACCCTCTACCAACACCATCTCAAAGACTATCAGGCTATCTACAACCGGGTGAAACTCAACCTCTCGGGCGCGCGACTCAACACAAATGCCACCACCGAGACCATCCTCAAGAACTACGGAAAAGACAGCGGTACTGACAAATATCTTGAGACATTGTACTTCCAGTTTGGCCGATACCTGCTCATCTCCGGCTCTCGTACCCCCGGCGTGCCGGCCAACCTGCAAGGGCTGTGGAACGAGAAGAAGCATGCGCCGTGGCGCGGAAACTACACCATCAACATCAATTTGGAAGAAAACTATTGGCCCTGCGACGTGGCCAACATGCCCGAGATGTTCACGCCGCTGGCCACTTTCTGCCAAAATCTCGCGCAAACGGGTGCCCGAAACGCCATGAATTACTACGGCATCAGGCGCGGATGGAGCTGCGGTCACAACTCGGATATATGGGCGATGACCAATCCGGTGGGCGAGAAAAGAGAGTCGCCCACGTGGAGTAACTGGAACATGGGCGGCGCATGGCTCATGCAAAACGTTTACGACCACTATCTCTACACCCAAGACAAGGACTACCTGCGCCACACCGCCTACCCGATGATGAAGGGCGCGAGCGATTTCGTGCTCGACTGGTTGGTGCCCGACCCCAACAACCCTAAGGAGCTGATTACCGCCCCCTCGACCTCTCCCGAGGCCTTTTACATCACCGACAAAGGCTACAAGGGAGCCACGCTGTATGGCGGCACGGCCGACCTCGCCATCATCAGGGAGCTGCTCCGCAACACCCTCGATGCGGCGAGAACGCTAAAAACCGACCGTAAATACCAAGACACACTGCGCCGAACCATCGCCCGACTGCGGCCATACACCGTGGGTCACAGCGGCGACATCAACGAGTGGTATCACGACTGGGA
>DBQL01000106.1:3964-5033 GCA_002305235.1 Prevotella sp. UBA1395
GAGCTTGGAAATCAAGGGCGACGAGACCACGGGATGGAGCACCGGATGGCGCATCAACCTTTGGGCACGACTCAAAAACGCCACGCAAGCATACCACATCTACCGCAAATTGCTCACCTACGTCGACCCCGACCCCAAGCAATCACACCACGGCGGCACCTACCCCAACCTCTTCGATGCCCATCCGCCTTTCCAGATCGACGGCAATTTCGGTGGTACGGCCGGCGTGTGCGAAATGCTCATGCAGAGCGGGCAAGGCGTGATCGAGCTGCTGCCTGCCCTTCCCGCCGAGTGGGGCACGGGCAGCATCAGCGGCCTGAAGGCCCGCGGCGGCTACGAACTGAACTTCGCATGGACAGACGGCAGGGTGACCTCGGCCACCGTGACGAGTGCCGGCGGAGGCGAGGTGAGCGTGAAGGTGAACGGCGAGACCAAGAAACTGAAGGTCAAGAAAGGCAGGGTTTGTACCATACTATGACACGATCCTTGCTCCTTTGCCTGCTGCAAGCCATCATGGGCGTTATCCATGCGCAGGAGTTCGACACCCATTGGATCTCTGCCCCCACACCCGACAGCACGTCACACCTGTGGTTCCGGCAGACCTACCTGTCGCGACAACGTCCCGAGGTCGCCCGCATCACGGTGGCCACGACGGGCTGTTTCAAGCTCTATGTGAACGAATGTATCGTGGGAACGGCACTCCACTACCCTGCCCGCCACGATGACCGGGGGGCCGCGACAGCCACCACGTTCGACGTGACGGACTATCTGCGCCCCGACACCAATGTCATCGCCATACTGTACGCACCCTCATTCCCGCACATCGACACCCGCCAACTGTCAGTCACCTATCGCGGGACCTATCGTGACGGGCGCCCTTTCAGCCATGCCAGCGACGGCAACTGGCTGTGCAAGACGGCCGGCTCAAGGTCGAAAGCCGATGGTGGCGAGACCGTTGACGGCCGTAAGCACGACACCTCATGGCGGTCGACACAGTTTGACGCAGCCCTATGGCTCAACGCCCGCGAACAGCAAGCCCCGGCGGCCACGGCCCCGACCGTGAGGCCCG
>DBQL01000106.1:5041-6554 GCA_002305235.1 Prevotella sp. UBA1395
TACGACTTCGGCACCGCATTCATCGGACAGGTGAGGCTCACCCTGCGCAACGCGAGGCGCGGACAACGCATCCGCATCGACAACACCGACTATATCTGCAATGGCGAACTCGACGAGCAGGCCTACCCCGCATTTGCCGTCGAGAGCCACCGCCGGGTGCTTGTCTGCGGCGACAGACGGTTTGCCCGAGACCTGATATTCGACATCGAAGCCATAGAGACCGCCACGACATGGCTGTCATTCGACGGTTATTGAACATACACATTCTCTATATTCAGCAAAGCCAACACGTTATGACAAACGATCACACCGGATTGATAGACATCACCGTAGAGAGTGCCCGCCGGCGCAAAAGTGGCGGCAGCTATATCGACAACGACCTCGCGCTGATCGACGATATCACCAAACTGACCTTCCCCGACGGTCCGCGACGCACCCGAGGACTCATTCTCGCCATCTGCACACAGGGCACGGCAGAATACAGGCTCGACACGATCAACCGCGCCATCGGACCCGGCGACATCATCATCATCAACAGCGGGCAGGTCATCGACAGTTTCTACCAGAGCCAAGACTGCTTGGGGGCGGGATTCATCATTTCCGACTCGTTCTTCTATGAGATCATCTCGGGTGTGCACGACCTGAGCTATCTCTTCACGTTCTCACGCACACACCCCGTGTTCCACCTCACCCAAGAAGAGATGGCAAACACCATGCACTATATCAACCTCATCAAGAGCAAGGTGGAAAACACCGCCCATAGGTTTCGCCGCGACACCGTGCGCTCGCTCATCCAAGCCCTGATCTATGACACGGGCGAGACCATCGCGCGCATACAGAGCGACAACCGCACCCGCAACTCGCGGGCAGAGTCTATATTCGTAGACTTCATGATGCTGGTCGAGAAGGAGTTCAGGCGCGAGCGGCGTGTGGCATGGTATGCCCGCCAGCTCGACATCACGCCGAAATATCTCGCCGAGACCATCAAGAGCGTGAGCCGCCGCACCCCCAACGAGTGGATAGACGACTATGTGGTGCTCGAACTGCGGGTGCTCTTGAGAAACACCACGATGAGCATCAAGGAGATTGCCAAGCACATGCAGTTTCCCAACCAGAGCTTTCTCGGCAAGTATTTCAAGGAGCACGTGGGCATGAGCCCGTCCGAATACCGCAAGACCTGACCGGCATCGGGGCATGACTCGGCCGCACGGGCGCAGCCCCATCGCCGCAGTTTTGTCAAGATTATTGGTCGTTTTCAGACGCTCGGTGACCGCATCGGAAAACGACGAATACCCCCAAAAACCGACACCCATACATGCGAAAAGAGCCGTTCCGACGTGTTGCAAACGTCGAAACGGCTCTTTTTATTGGCGATAACGGTGCTTTTCTCGCGAAAAACAGCGGTCGGGTGACTTATATCAGATTTACTTTACATCGTTTTAACAATTAAAATTAAGATGGAAAGTAAAAAATCCCGACGTCGTTCCTTTAGTAAGGACTTTGTTTTGACGGT
>DBQL01000145.1:0-17607 GCA_002305235.1 Prevotella sp. UBA1395
CAACTTCTTTATGGAGGCGATGCCGTGGTACAGGTAGATGGCCATTCCAAGGAAATGGTAGAAGGCATGAACAACTCCGGCATCCTGCCCATCAAGATTGTATATGCCGGCACGGCCAACAGCTCACAAGAGGTGGCCGACCTCATGTCGAGAGCCAACGTAGACAAGAAATGCGTGGGCGTTATCTGCTGGATGCACACCTTCTCACCCGCCAAGATGTGGATTAAGGGCATGCAAATCCTGCGCAAGCCGCTGTTGCACTTCCACACTCAGTATAACGAGAAGATTCCGTACGACACGATTGATATGGACTTCATGAACTTGAACCAGAGCGCTCACGGCGACCGCGAGTTCGCACACATCCTTTCACGTCTGCGCAAACCGCGCAAAACGGTCATCGGTCACTGGAAAGACAAGAAGACCTTGAACCACATTGCCGTGTGGTCTCGCGTATGTGCCGGTGTGGCCGACGCTCAAGACTGCCTCATTATCCGTTTCGGCGACCAAATGAACAACGTGGCTGTGACCGACGGCGACAAGGTGGCCTTCGAGCAAGTGTTGGGCTATCACGTGGACTATGTGCAGTTCTCTACCGTGCTGCAATACTTTGACCAGATCAAAGACGCCGACGTTGACACACTCGTTCAGGACGTTTACTTCAAGGAGTATGTCGTTGCTGACGAATTGAAAGACAAGAACAGTGAGGGCTATAAGAAGATTTGGAACTCCGCCAAGGCTGAGTTGACTCTCCGCGCCGTGCTCAAAGCCTACGGCGCAAAAGGTTTCACCACCAACTTCGACGACCTTGGCGACGTGAATGTGGAAGAAACCGGGCACGGATTTGACCAAATTCCCGGTCTCGCCTCACAGCGACTCATGCACGAGGGCTATGGATTCGGTGCCGAAGGCGACTGGAAAGACGCTGCCTTGCTGCGCACCACATGGGTGATGAGCCAAGGTCTCGAGGGTGGCACATCATTCCTTGAGGACTACACGCTTAACTTCGACGGCGAGAATACCTCTATCCTCGAGTCGCACATGTTGGAGATCAACCCCGACATCGCAGAGGAAAAGCCTCGCTTGGAAGTTCACTTCCTCGGCATTGGCGTGCGCAAGACTCCCACCGCCCGACTGGTGTTCACCGCCAAGCAGGGTCATGGCATCGCGGCTACAGTAGTGGATATGGGCAACCGTTTCCGCCTGATCGCCAACGATGTGAACCTCATCAAGAGCCAGCCGCTGCCCAAACTCCCCGTCGCTTCTGCGTTGTGGATTCCCGAACCCTCGTTCGAGGTGGGCGTAGGATGCTGGATGAATGCCGGCGGCACACACCATTCATGCTTCAGCATGTCTCTGACCGACGAGTATTGGCAGGATTTCGCAGAGATTGCCGACATGGAAGCCTGCATCATCAACAAGGATACCAAGTACGACCAGTTCTGCAAAGAACTTCGTTGGAACGAGTTATACTATATGCTTAACAAAGCATTGAAATAACTGAAATAGCAAATTGCAAAGGAGTTATCATGGAAACGGAGGATCGACAACAGAGGTTTGCTACGCCTCCCCACCCTCTCGATTCCATCATAACTCCTTCTTTGCATTGAGACTGACACTCCCCCTAATATCTATTCTCTACCTAATCATTAACAATAAAACATGGACGCAAAATCAACCATAGAATCCGGCAAAGCCGTTTTGGGCATCGAGTTTGGATCGACACGTATCAAAGCCGTGCTCATTGACCAAGAAAACAAACCCATCGCGCAAGGCAGCCACACATGGGAAAACCAACTTGTGGATGGCCTTTGGACTTATAGCATCGACAATATATGGGCCGGACTGCAAGACTGCTATGCCCAACTGCGCGCGGATGTCAAGGCACGGTATGGCACGGAGATTGTGAAACTCGCCTCTATCGGTATCAGTGCCATGATGCACGGATACATGGCTTTCAACGACAAGCAAGAAATACTCGTGCCGTTCCGCACTTGGCGCAACACCAATACCGGCAAGGCTGCAGCCGAACTCTCCACGCTCTTCAACTTTAACGTACCTCTTCGCTGGAGCATCTCACACCTTTACCAATGTATTCTGGAAGACAATGCCCATGTGAAAGATATTGATTTCCTCACCACTTTGGCCGGATACATCCACTGGCAGCTCACCGGTGAGAAGGTGTTGGGTATTGGTGATGCCTCGGGTATGATTCCCATCGATCCCGAGACCAAGAACTATGATGCCACAATGGTTGAGAAATTTGATCACCTCGTGGCCCCCAAGAGCTATGGATGGAAACTCTGTGACATTCTGCCCAAGGTGCTGGTTGCCGGCGAAAATGCCGGAATGTTGACCGCCGAAGGCGCAAAGAAGCTTGACATCTCCGGCCAATTGCAAGCCGGTGTGCCCCTCTGTCCTCCCGAGGGAGATGCCGGAACAGGCATGGCAGCGACCAACGCCGTGAAGCAACGCACCGGAAACGTATCGGCCGGAACATCTTCTTTCTCCATGATCGTGCTGGAAAAGAACTTGTCGAGGCCCTATCAGATGATCGATATCGTCACGACACCCGATGGAAGTCCCGTGGCAATGGTTCACTGCAACAACTGCACGTCGGACATCAACGACTGGGTCAACATCTTCAAGCAGTTTGAGGAGCTGATGGGAATCAAAGTAGACATGAACGAACTCTACACCAAGCTCTTTGAATCGGCACTTCAAGGTGATGCCGATTGTGGCGGACTGCTCTCCTACAACTATGTTTCCGGCGAGCCTGTGACCGACCTTGAGGATGGTCGCCCACTCTTCGTGCGCGCCGCCAACGATAAGTTCAACCTTGCCAACTTCATGCGTGCCCAGCTGTATGCTGCCATTGGCGTGCTGAAAATCGGCAATGACGTGCTGTTCAAAGAAGAGAAGGTAAACGTGGACCGTATCACCGGTCACGGCGGATACTTCAAGACCAAGGGCGTAGGACAGCGTTTCCTTGCCGCCGCACTCAACTCACCGATCTCTGTCATGGAGACTGCGGGCGAAGGAGGTGCATGGGGAATTGCCCTCTTGGCATCTTATCTCGTGAACAAAGACAACGGCCAAGACCTCGCCGACTTCCTCGACCAAAAGGTGTTTGCAGGCAATACCGGCGTGGAGATACAGCCCACTCCGGAAGATGTGGCAGGCTTTGACACTTACATAGAAAGCTACAAGCGCGGACTCGCCATTGAGAAGGCAGCCGTGGAAAATAAGAATGCCATTTAAAACATCAACTGATATGAAGAACTATATCATCTCATTACTCCTGTCGGCAGCCGCAACGCTGCCGTCTTCAGCACAGGATGTGACAGCCACCATTCATGTCAATCAAGGCCAAAACCGCATTCCCAAGGAGATTTACGGTCAGTTTGCCGAGCATCTCGGATCTTGTATCTACGGCGGTCTTTGGGTTGGTCCCGAGTCTCCGATTGCCAATACCCAAGGCTATCGCAACGATGTGCTGAAGGCTTTGCAAGAGCTGAAGGTGCCGGTGCTGCGTTGGCCGGGCGGATGCTTTGCCGATGAATACCACTGGATGGATGGCATCGGACCACGTGAGAATCGCCCCAAGATGCAAAACAACAACTGGGGTGGTACCATCGAGGACAATTCCTTTGGCACACACGAGTTTCTTAACCTTTGCGAACTGCTCGGCGCAGAGCCTTATATCAGTGGCAATGTGGGCAGCGGCACGGTTGAGGAACTGGCCAAATGGGTGGAATATATGACCAGCGACGGTGAGACGCCGATGGCCAAGCTGCGTCGTCAGAACGGCCGCGAGAAGTCGTGGAACGTCAAATACCTTGGCGTGGGCAACGAAAGCTGGGGTTGCGGCGGAAACATGAGACCCGAATACTATGCCGACCTCTTCCGCAGATACTCCGTCTATTGTCGCGATTACGACAACCACAAACTCTATAAGATTGCCTCGGGAGCCAGCGATTACGACTATAACTGGACGCAGGTGCTCATGGATAATGTTGGCCACCGCATGGATGGCGTGTCTCTGCACTATTACACCGTGAAGGGATGGAACGGCTCCAAAGGCTCAGCCACGAATTTCAACCATCAGGAATACTACCAGACCATCAGCAAATGCTTGCAGATCGAAGACGTGATCAAGAAGCACAGCGATATCATGGACAAGAAAGACCCGCAGAAACGCATCGGTCTTTTGGTGGATGAGTGGGGCACATGGTGGGATGAAGAGCCGGGAACCATCAAGGGACACCTCTACCAGCAGAACACCATGCGTGACGCAATGGTGGCCGCACTGTCTCTCAACGTGTTCCACCGACACACCGACCGTGTCAAGATGGCGAACATCGCACAGGTTGTCAACGTGCTGCAAAGCATGATTCTCACCGACACCAAAGGGCCGGGACACATGGTACTCACACCCACTTACCACGTGTTCCACATGTATCGTGACTTCCAAGAGGCCACCTATCTGCCCATAGACGTCAAGACCGACTCCATCGCTGTGCCCGGAGGAGGCATGCACCGACAGGCCGACGGCAAGATTCCGGTCGTCGATGTGTCTGCCGCCAAGAAGCAAGACGGTACCATTGTCATTGCCTTGGCCAACACAAGTCTTGAGAAAGCACAAGACGTGGAGCTGGCGTTAGACAATGCCACGCTCAAGACGGCCACCGGGCGCGTACTGACCGGCAAGAAGGTAGACGATTACAATGACTTTGAGCATCCCGATGTTGTCAAGACAACCGACTTCAAGAACATCAAGTTGAAGAAAAACACGGTTAAGATGACCATCCCCGCCATGTCTGTCGTCGTGGTCAACCTGAAGTAGACCGCCATGCCGCGGCATCCATCATCCATTCTCCGGCATACCATATTATAATACGATGTGTTCCGGGGAAGGTATGAGAAAAAGTAGTTTCAAATCAACAACATAACAATGAACGACATTAAAGTAATGAACCATGCAGCCGACAACATTCGCATCTTGGCTGCATCTATGGTAGAAAAAGCCAACTCCGGACACCCCGGAGGTGCTATGGGAGGCGCTGATTTCATCAATGTGCTCTTTGCCGAGTATCTCGTTTATGATCCCGCCGATCCCAAATGGACCGGCCGCGACCGCTTCTTCCTCGACCCGGGCCACATGAGTCCGATGCTCTACTCCGGCTTGGCCATGCGCGGCTTCTTCTCAATGGAAGACCTGAAACAATTCCGTCAATGGGAATCGGTTACCCCCGGTCACCCCGAACTTGACGTGGAGCGAGGCATCGAGAACTCTTCAGGCCCTCTCGGCCAAGGCCATGCGATGGCTGCCGGTGCTGCCATTGCCGAGAAATTCCTTGAGGCACGCCTTGGCAAAACGATGATGCAGCACAAGATCTACGCCTATATCAGCGACGGTGCCGTGCAGGAGGAGATCTCTCAGGGTGTAGGTCGCATTGCCGGCGTATTGGGATTGAACAACCTCATCATGTTCTACGACTCCAATGACATTCAGCTTTCCACAGAGACCAAGCTCGTGATGAACGAGAATACCAAGGCCAAGTATGAGGCATGGGGATGGAATGTGATGGAGATCGACGGCAACAACGTGGAGCAAATCCGCAAGGCCCTCGATGCCGCCCTGCAGGAAGAGAGCCGCCCCACGCTCATCATCGGCAAGACCATCATGGGCAAGGGTGCCCGTCAGGCCGACGGGTCGAGCTACGAGGCCAACCTCAAGACGCACGGAGCACCGCTCGGAGGCGAAGCCTACGTGAACACCATCAAGAACCTTGGAGGCGATGTTGAAAATCCGTTCGTGATCTTTGACGACGTGAAGGCACTCTATGACGCCCGCCGCGAAGAGCTCAAGACGATTGTCGCAGCACGCAAAGCCGACGAGGCAGCATGGCGCAGCGCCAATGCCGACAAGGCTGCCCTGATGGATGAGTGGTTCTCGGGCAAGGCCCCCAAGGTAGACTGGAGCAAGGTGGAGCAGAAAGCCGGAGCGGCAACACGTGCTGCCAGTGCAGCCTGTCTCACGGCATTGGCCGAGCAGGTTCCCAACATGATCTGCGCCTCTGCCGACCTTTCCAACTCCGACAAGACCGACGGCTTCCTCAAGAAAACCACAAGCCTTGTCAAAGGAGACTTCAGTGGTGCCTTCTTCCAAGCCGGCGTGAGCGAGCTGACAATGGCCGACATCTGTATCGGTATGATGCTTCATGGTGGCGTAATCGCCGCATGTGGCACATTCTTCGTATTCTCCGACTACATGAAACCGGCTGTCCGCATGGCTGCCCTGATGCAAGTGCCCGTGAAGTTTGTATGGACCCACGATGCCTTCCGCGTGGGCGAAGACGGTCCTACCCATGAGCCGGTGGAGCAGGAGGCGCAGATCCGACTGATGGAAAAGATGAAAAACCATGCCGGTAAAGACAGCGTGCGCGTGTTCCGCCCTGCCGATGCCGAGGAGACCACCGTGTGCTGGAAACTCGCCATGGAAAACGTGGATACCCCCACAGCGCTCATCTTTTCTCGTCAGGGCATCGCCAATCTGCCCGAGGGCAACGACTATGAGCAGGCTGCCAAGGGTGCTTACATCGTGGCCGGGTCTGACGAAAACCCCGACGTGATTCTCGTGGCCAGCGGTTCAGAGGTTTCTACCCTCGAGGCCGGCACAGAGGCTCTGCGCAAAGACGGCATCAAGGTGCGGGTGGTAAGCGCTCCCTCCGAGGGATTGTTCCGCAACCAGAGTGCCGAGTACCAGCAGAGCGTGCTGCCCTTCGGCGTGAAGAAGTTTGGATTGACCGCCGGACTGCCTGTCACCCTTGAGAGCTTGGTGGGCAACGGACCCGAGAGCAAGGTGTTCGGCATGCCGAGTTTCGGTTTCTCGGCTCCTTACAAGGTGCTCGATGAGAAATTAGGCTACACCGGAGAGAACGTGTACAATCAGGTGAAAGCGTTCTTGAAGGGATAGTATATCAATGTTAGGAGTTAGTGGTGACTTCGCGATCCGAATCCATCAAGATTCATTCCGAGGTCACCGCTCGCTCCTTTTCTTTTTACTGTTTACCGTTTACACCCATCACCCGTCACTTATTATCTAACACCTATCACCCAACAACAAAAGTCATTATGATGAAAATAAAAACTGTTGGACTGGCCAGCGACCACGCCGGCTTCGCCCTGAAAGAGATTGTCAAGCAGTATCTTGACGAGAAAGGCATACCTTACAAAGACTATGGTACCAATTCTGAGGAAAGCACCGACTATTCCGACTATGGGCATACGCTGGCACAGGCCGTGGAAAACGGTGAGGTGTACCCCGCCATCGGCATGTGCGGCTCTGGCGAGGGCATCAACATGACACTCAACAAGCATCAAGGCATCCGCGCCGCATTGGTCTGGGCGCCGGAAATCGCGCATCTCGCACGCCAACACAATGACGCCAACGTGCTTGTGATGCCCGGTCGTTTCATCGACAAAGATACGGCCCGGAGCATCATGGACGAGTTTTTCGCCACCGACTTCGAGGGCGGCCGCCATCAGAGACGCATCGACAAGATACCCCTGCAACCCGAAAAGTAGGCCGTCGCACACTATCGAGACAGCGCTTCTGTATACCCGATTCCCAACCGCGGAATTCGGACGCGGAAGCGTTTTCTATGATGTATATACATGGGGCATACACTCTCCCCCGCCCGATCACCTCAAAACCACACATCGTCATGACTCAAAACCTGCTTCTCTGCCTCGGTTCCAACACCCGGCAACAATACCATATCGACACCGCCCAACGGTTGCTCACCGAGGCATTGGGGCCCATGCGCTTCACCCCGCCGCTGTGGACCAAGCCCGTGGGCATCGAGTCGCCACAGTTTATCAACTGCTTGGGAACCGTGGAAACCACATTGGATTATGACCAAATACTCCGCCTCACCAAAGACATTGAGCGCAAAATGGGGCGTACACACGGGCAAACGCCGTCACACACGGTGCTGATCGATATCGACATCTTGCGTTTGGGCGATAAGATATACCATGCCGCCGATTGGGAGCGTGACTTTGTGAAGGTGCTTCTCAAGGACCTCTGAACCCGAATCCGGCCAATGACAACTTGCGAATGTGCTCCTATCTTGCTCCATGCGAGACCGGAACGACAGCACGAGGTGAGGCCTCGGCCTTACCCCCTTCTTGTTTTGTGATCTTTTTTGCTAACGCCGAGGCAGTGTCAACCGCAATCGTGGCTATGACGGTATGGTATCTACCAAAAACCAAAGTAATGTTCAACAGGGGCTGCCAACATTGAAAACAAGCCCCCAAGCAGTCACCCCAAAGACTTAACCTGCATCAAAGCCGATATTACCACGCTGTGGTAATATCGTTACCACGCCGTGGTAATGGCATTACCACAATGTGGTAATCTGCCGAAAAATATTCAATGCCGACTCCCACAAAACGCAACCATCCGGCAAAAGCAACCTCTGCGCTGCCTTTCCCGGATGGAATGATGGGGGGTGCCCGATATTGCCGGCCCCTCAGGGCGCGGGGCGGCGTGTCAGAGTTTCACTTTTTTCTTTTTGCCTTTGCTCTCGTTCGACATCCTGTCGAGTGCGGTGACCACGTAATTATATTTCACCGTGCCATTGTCGTAGGGCAGTTTTACGTAGGTATCGGGCGTGATGGCCACGATTTTAGACTCGTCGTTGAGGTCGACATGCTCGTTGGCGGCAAACTGATAGACCACATACTTCCTTGCCTCGTCGTGCCACGACTTGCCCTTGGGCTGCTTCCAGAAGAGCATATACCCGTCGCTCGTCCACACAGCCTTTACACTTCGCGGCTTCTTGGGACTTTTGCTGTCGATGAAAGGCATTTGCGGTTGCAACGCGGGATAGCGCCAATAGGTGTCGCGCATCACCGTTGCGTAGTTGCCCACATTATCAACCATCGCCTTAGCATACCACAATACCGTGCCGCTCACATGGTGCATTTGCGCGTGCAATTGTCGCTTGGCGGGCAACTGATGGCTGTTGGGATTGTTCAGGTCGGGGAATTTTACGGTGCGCTCCACATCCTCGCCGATGAAAAGCGGCCGTTTCGACGCATACTTGTCCCACCACTTGATGAGCGTGGCATAGTCGGCCGTGGGATGACCGATTTGCCAATACACCTGCGGCACACAGTAGTCTACCCACCCGTTGTTCACCCACAGGATTACATCGGCATAGAGGTCGTCATAGTTTTGGAGTCCCTTGGTGGCCGATCCGTTCTTGGGGTCGGAGCTTTGGTTGCGGTAAATGCCAAAAGGCGAGATGCCAAACTTCACCCACGGCTTGCGTTTGTGTATGGTTTCGCTGAGTTGTTTGACAAAGAGGTTGACATTGTTGCGCCGCCAGTCGCCAATATTCGTGAACCCTCCGCGGTTGGCCTCATACTGCCGTTGGTCGGGAATGACCTGCCCGGCCACGGGATAAGGGTAGAAATAGTCGTCGATATGGAATCCGTCAATGTCGTAACGGCTCACGATATCGTCGGCCACCCTGCAAATATAATCGGCATTTTCTTTCAGCGCCGGATTGAGGATGTACTGATTGTCGTAGACGAAATAGCTGTTGGGACGCTGCATGGCGATATGGCTTGCGGCCAAGGCTGTGGTGCCTTTGGTCTTGGCACGATAGGGATTGATCCACGCGTGCAACTCCATTCCGCGCCGATGGCACTGGTCTATCATCCATGCCAAGGGGTCCCAATAGGGTTGTGGCGCCCGCCCTTGCACACCGGTGAGGAACCTGCTCCACGGTTCTATCTTACTCTCATAGAGCGCGTCACACTCCGGGCGCACCTGAAAGATGATGGCATTCACGCCGTCTCGCTGCAGCGCGTCGAGCTGTTGGAGGAGCGTGCGCTGCATCGTCTCGGTGGATAAACCTTGAAATTGCCCGTTCACGGCCTGTATCCAAGCACCCCTGAACTCCCGTTTGCGGGCGTGACCCGACAAGACTACGAAGACGAGAAACAAGAGGAGAGAAAATCGTCTCATAATGATGATGATGTTTTTAGGATTTAATAAGCGCAAAGATACAAAAAAAATAGGACATGTCTCACGACATATCCTACTTAAAATACTTACTAAAACTAAATTAACCACTAAAAATATGCTTTACAAAAGCTCTCCGGCCATACGGCCCCCGTTATCGGGAATCGTTGTCATCAGACGTAACACGTCATCAGACCGGCGGTCGGAGTGGCCTCGGAATCATTCTATATCAGGCCCCGCGACAATGGGATGAGGGTCGCTCGGCCATCTGCAGCCGGCAATCAGAACCTGTAGCCCAAGGTCATGAGCAGCTGGTGGCGCTTGTGGCTCACGTCAACCCTGTCTGCGATGTTGCTCTCTGTGAGAGACGCCGCGTCTGAATAATAGCTCATAAAGGGATAGAACTCGCCGTTGGTCTGAGTGTACTGGTAGGCGAAATCGAAGGAGAACCGTTTCATCTGATACCCGAATCCGCAGGTCAGTCGATTGGTACTCTTCCAGTTGGTATAGTCGGTCGAGGTGGCGTAAGCCGATCCTAACGAGCTGATGCTGCCATCACGATAACCGTTCTCGTTGAAAATCGCGCTCTGATAGTTATATCCCAAGCGCACGGCCCAATTGTCCAAAATCTTGTATTCCAGTCCCAGTTTCAGCGTACTGACGCCTTTGAGCGTGGCATTGGTATGGTCGTTCATACCCTGATCGCTATAACTGCTCTCATAATAGCCACCCGACCAATAATCGTAGTAGCCGCCATCGTTCACCCGGTTGTCTATCGACCCATAGTCGGCATACTCGTATGTAGCTCCCAAAGCCAGTTGATTGCCTACGGTATGGCCCATGCTCACGCCGAATTTCCACGGGGTGAAGACCTTGAAATCGTATGCGGCCGAGTTTCCTTTGTCAATACTGCCTTGGGCATCTTCCATGGTAACATCGCTGTAACCTTTCAAGCTGAGGTCATACCAAGTAGGGGTATGCACATATAATCCGATGCGGAACGGCGACGACTCGATGGGCCTGAAGATGGCACCGACCTTGATATCAAACCCGCTTCCGTCAATGCGGAGGTCTTCCCAAGCCTTGGAGACTGTGCCTTGCTCAAGGTCTTCGGTGTAAAAACTGTTGCTGCGATAGTTCACGTCATGCAGACCGGCAGTCACTCCGAGATAGACCCGATTGTTGATGTTGCCGCTCAGGTTGAAGTCGTACTCCCCGATATATCCCTTTTGATATTGCCCGAAGAGGTAAGCCGTGCCATTGAGGAACTCCATTCCCACCTGCTTGCCGTTCTCATCGGTAAGGGGGGTCATCAGCTCCCGATAGTTGGCGTCGACCCCATTCCAGTTGTATTCGCCGGTAAGAGGGAATTTGATGGCCGAGAGTTTGTTTTGGGAGGCATAGCTCAATGTGTTGGTGGCCGTGAGAATCTGGTCGAAGTTACGGCTCTTGTGATAGTTGAATGCGAAGTTCAGATACCCGTTTCGGCCGTTACGCGCCGCATAAACAAACCCCACCTGATCAAAACTCGCATTGGTTTTGTTGCCATTGATTTTGGCCGAGATGCCGTTTCCCGACGGATTGGTGGTCTCGCCCTGCTGCGTTACCAGCCCGCCCGAGATGGTAAACTGGCTCGAACGAAACAGGCCTATGCCCGCGGGGTTGGTGCCAATGGTAGAGATGTCGGCACCCAAAGCCTCCATCGCTCCTCCCATGCCCACATAACGGGCCGTACCATTCAGCTCGTTGTCGACCAGTTTGGTATCTTGATAAGTTTCCTGCGCAAATCCCGATGCCGACAAGAGCGTCGCGATAGCCATCAGACTGTATTTGGTTTTCATTGTCTTGTGATATTTACTTATTGTTGAAAAAATGCTTATCTTCTGCCGCCACCAAAGTGACCTCCGCCGCCTCCGGCACTTCCTCCGGACCGGCCACCACCAAAACTACCTCCCGATGACGAGCCGCCACCGAAACTACCCGTGCTTCTGCTGCTGTTTCCGAATGATGGTGTAGACCGCGTATTGTTGCCAAAGTTGCTGTTGTTGTATGTCGGCGCGGTGCGAGTGCCGGTCGTGCGACCTCCGAACGAGCGGTTTCGATTGCTGCCCGAGGTGTAAGTGTTCGTCCGTGTCGTACTGCCCGAACCGGTATAACCACCGAATCGGCCACCCGAAGACACGGTGTTGCGGCCGTCGCGGGTCCAAGTCCGGTAACCGGTGGCCCCACGCGGATTGCCTCCGGAATAGCTTACATAGCCCCCTCCGTAGTAAGACCACCCGTAACGGCCATACCAGCCGAAATAATACGGACTGTACCAGCCGCCGTAGCCATAGTACCACGGGTCATACCAGCCGCCATACCAGCCGCCATACCAATCGTAATACCACGGGGCATACCATCCGCCATAGCCCGCATACCACGGATCATACCAGCCACCGTACCATCCACGGTAGCCGCGCGGACCATATCTGTAAAACCAAGGGTCATAGAATCCATCCCAACGACTCATGTATCGCGAGTAGGAATAATCGTCGTCATCGTAATAGTTCCTATTCGTCATGATATAAGTCGTATCGATATATACCGAGTCGGGAGACACTCCGTAACCGCGTTCCAAGCTGATGATGTCACTTCCGATGGAGTCTACGCCGATCTTGAGATAGTAACTGCGAAACTTGCCGGCACGATTATACTCGTCGACATTACGGTTACTCCCCCGGTAATAGGCCGGGGCGTCATCCGTTACGACAGACTTCACAACCTTATCCGACTTGTCAGGCACGAAATATAAATCATCGTCCTGAGCCATTGTCTGCAAAGGCATCATGCCTGCAAGGACTAAAAGTAATAGCAACTTTTTCATATCGTTACACCGTTAAATTGTTGTTCTTCAACAGTGGAGACACCATAGAAATGGCAGCATCCACTGATTACAATACAAAAATATGATATAATCTACTACAAAATTAAGGAAAAACCCTAAACCATAGTAGGATTTTCCCTATTTTATTATACTTTTGCAATATTATTTAAGATTATTATGAAGTATATCGTCGCTGATTTTGTCATTACATGCAACCCTGCCCTATTGCAGACCGCACGTGATCTTGTGGCCGATGCCGCTGCCGATGCCGGATTTGAATCGTTTGAAGACACTCCGCAAGGGTTGAAGGGGTATGTGCAAACCGACCTTTTCGACCGTGCGGCGTTAGACAGCTGCATTGCCGAAATACCTTTGGACGATGTTGTCGTGAACTACACGACAGCTGAATTGGAGGATAAGAACTGGAACGAGGAGTGGGAAAAGGCAGGCTTCGACCCCATCAACATTGACGGACGGATCGTGATCTACGATGCCCGTCAAGAGCATCCGTCACTCGTTCCTCACACCATGCCCGTCTTTATACGCGCCCGACAGGCTTTCGGAACGGGCAATCACCAAACCACCCGCATGGTAATTTCCACATTATCGGGTATGCCGGTGACCGGAAAGCGCGTGCTCGACTGCGGCTGTGGCACCGGAATCCTCGGCATTGTGGCCTCCAAGCTCGGCGCTGAAGAGGTCGTAGCCTACGACATTGATGAATGGAGCGTTGAGAATACGATGTTCAACGCCACAGAAAACGGTGTACACAACATCACCGTCCTGCACGGAGATGCCCACGTGTTGAGTCATGTATGTGGTGTATTCGATATTGTCATGGCCAATATCAACCGCAATATCCTTCTCGAAGACCTTGTCGCCTACAAGGAAGTGCTATCGGCCGACGGTGTCATTATTCTCAGCGGGTTCTACGAACACGATGCCAATCTCATTCGTGAGAAGGCCCTTGAACTGAACATGACAGAGCGAAACCGAAAGATTGAGGACGATTGGTGCTGCCTTACATTAAGCATAGACCGATAAACAACATAACCGGGCAACAGCCCTTGGGGCTTGATGAGGAAACCGATAAAAAGAGATAAGACCGCAAGGCCTTATCTCTTTTTCAGTTTCAAGGCAGGAATCTTCACCTTTTCGCCGGCCTTAAACTCCGTGCGCCCGCCGTTCACAGCCTCGATATAACACTCCATGCCCGGTCCGAGGTTGGCTTTACTGATGCTCGACAAGGTCTGACCGGGTCTCACCGTCACCGTATGGTCGATGCCGGTAATGGTGTAGGCGCCCGTCCTTACCCTTACATCATTGTTATATGCCGACTGCCGCGCGGCGGCTTGAGATTCCGCAGCCGTTTTCTTGTCGGCCTTGGCGGCGGTCTCCTGCTGTTTTGCCAAAGCAGCTTTCCGTGCTTCCGCGGCTTTGACGGCCTCCTCTTCGATGCGTCGTTTCTCTTTCAACTCCGCCTCCGCAAGTGCTGCCGCCTTGGCCTGTTCAGCCTTTTCCAATTCCTGCCTCTGCCTGATGGCAGCCACACTGTCGGCCTTTGCCTTGGCCATAGCCAACGTATCAGGCTCGGGTTTAGACTTGACGACCGGCACGGGGGCGGTCTTTACCGGCACGGTTTCAGCCTCGAGATGCTGTATGCGGTTGTTCTTTTTGTCCAATTGACCCATCATCCACACCATCGCCCCGATGCATCCGACGACCAACAAGGCCGCCACACCAATCACAACCTTCAACATTTGGTGCTGTCGCTCCACCTGTTCGGCCAGTTCCAACGTATGCAACCTGATGGTTCCAAGTCCGGAACCGTCATCCGTCTCATTGCCCTCGCCGACAGACGGAGCCTCAACTTCGGATGAATGAGTATTGTCAGCACCCGCCGAAGGGCTATCTTCCATCCGTGTCGGGGCCTCCTCTTCCTGCGATGGGGCGTTCTCATCCTGCGATGGGGCCTCGTTGCCGGGCGTAGACGTCTCCGCCGCGTGATACAACGGTGCTATGCCCATCTCATCCGACTGTTCGTGGGTCTCCGACTCAGATTTCACGGCTACGGGTCGACGGCCGTTCAGCAAAGCCAGTTGGTTGGCATCCAATACCAATCGGTCTTCCCTGACCTCACCGACCGGACCCGCTCCCATCGTCATCACGTTACGGTTGTCTGTCGTCACGGCATCACTCCCCCCCGCATCATCTGCTGCCGGGTGCTCGTCTGCCCTGTCGGTGCCGGGCGCCACCGCCTCTTTCGGACGGTCACCATTGAGTCTTGCCAGCAGGTCGGCGTCGATAACCAGTTGTTCGGAAACCTCGTGCGATACCGTTTTCGGCTCCGATGCCACCTCGGGCACATCGCGAACAGGGTTCGCAGACAGGGTTTCCACGGTCGCGGCCGGTGTCACTTCCGACACATTTGCAGTATCGTTGTCACTCTCAAGTCCCGTGTCGCCATCGCCGTCATCGTCCGACTCGACCATAGAGTCGGCGAATTTCCGGTCTATCTCATCAAATTCCACCCCTTCATTGACCACCACTGTCTCAAACTGCGCGAACGGACGGTTCACCTGATCGCGCATGGCAGCATCGGCCGTGAAGCTGATTTTGTCGCGTCCCTCAATGATAATCGGTTCCCCGGTGTTCACATCCACGCTCTTGCGCGATGCCACACTGGTCACCTTGAACGTGCCAAGGCCCTTCACCTTGACCTGTTTCTCGTCGCGAAGACCATCGTTCACCACCTCGAAGAAGTGGGTTACCAACTGCTCCGCGGCCGCCCTGTCGATGTCATACTTCTCTACCAAGAAGCGGGCAAGGTCTTTGTTAGCTATCTTACTCATATTCTTCGTGCCGGTTACGCTTTCTTCAATTCCTCCTTGATAGATGCCACGGGCTTGAAACCGAGCACCAGTTTTGGCGGCACGAGCATGCGCTGCTGCGTGCCGGGATTGACAACGATGCGCTCCAACCGCTTCTTTACCTCAAATGTTCCGAAGTTGGCGACCTGCAAACTGTCGCCCTGCTCGAAGCGAGTAGCCATGAAATCGATGAGGTCGGTCACCATTTTCTGGGTGTCGGCCTGTGTATAGCCGGCGCGTTGCGCCAATTCCGCAATGAATTCCTTGTTGTTCATACCACTCCGTATAAGTCAAATTCGTCACTGTCGGTAATCTTCACGTCGTAGAAACATCCCGTGCGCAGCCTGCGGTTCTCCGCTGGAATGAGCACCTCGGGGTCTACCTCCGGCGAGCATGCCTCCGTGCGGCCCACATAATAGTTGCCCTCCTTGCGGTCGATGATCACCTTGAGGGTCTGCCCCACCTTGGCCGACTCGATGTCGGCGCTGATCTCTTGCTGCACGGCCATGAGCTTATCCAACCGCCGCTGCTTCACCTCCTCGGGCACGTCGTCTTCGTAATGGCGCGCGGAATAGGTGCCCTCCTCCTCGGAATAGACAAAGGCCCCCATGCGCTCGAAGCGTGTCTCGCGCACGAAATCGACCAGTTCGTTGAAATCATCGTCCGTCTCGCCGGGAAAACCCACCAGCAATGTGGTGCGCAGGGTGATGCCGGGCACCCGCTCGCGGATAGTCTTGATGAGGTCGAGCGTCTCTTGTTTGGTCACGTGGCGGCGCATACGGTCGAGCATATTGTCTGAAATATGCTGCAAGGCAATGTCCAGATACTTGCACACATTGGGTTTGGCGGCCATCACATCGAGCAGTTCCAAGGGAAACTGGTTGGGGTAAGCATAGTGCAACCTGATCCATTTCACGCCCTTGATATCCGCCATGCGGCTTACCAGTTCGGCTATCTGCGGCTTACCATAAAGGTCTACGCCATAGTAAGTAAGCTCCTGTTCGATAATCTGAAACTCTTTCACACCCTCGGCCACCAATGCCTCTACCTCACGCAGAATATCGTCTATCGGTCTCGACACGTGCCTGCCGGTGATGAGCGGAATGGCGCAATAGGCGCAATGCCTGTCACATCCCTCGGCAATCTTGATATAGGCGTAGTGGCGCGGCGTGGTGATCACCCTGCCTGCCGACATCTTCTCGCGGCTCTCGCCAAACGTCTCAGACGACACATCGTCGCTTCGCGCCGGTCCGATGTCGCTCAAGAGTTGCTTGTAATTGAACTTGCCATAGAATTTATCCACCTCGGGAATAGACTCTTCCAGCTCTTGCTGGTAGCGTTGCGACAGGCATCCCATGACATACAGCCGGCTGAGCCGCCCCTCGTTCTTGGCCTCCACAAACTCGAGGATGGTGTTGATACTCTCTTCCTTGGCACTTTCTATGAACCCGCAGGTATTGATCACAGCAATCTCGCCCTGCGGCCTTTTGGCATCGTGGACACACCGATACCCCTGATTCTTGAATTGACGCATGAGCTGTTCGGAATCGACGAGATTCTTGGAACAGCCCATCGTGATAAAGTCTATCTGATTTTTTTTCATGCAAACAGTTCGCTTCTTTTCATATACACCCCTCGGACACCCATCATGGTCGATGCCATGCCGGCGCAAGGAAGTGTCGGGATGAGGAAAATCAGAACAGCGAGTCGACAAATTCCTTGCGATTAAACAATTGCAAGTCTTCCATCTTCTCACCCAGTCCGATGTATTTCACGGGCACCTTGAGCTGATCCGAGATGCCGATGACCACGCCGCCCTTGGCCGTGCCGTC
>DBQL01000145.1:17652-28562 GCA_002305235.1 Prevotella sp. UBA1395
GCTTGGGGCAGCACTTTCTTCATGACGTCCTTGATTTTCTTCAGCTCATTCATCAGCCCCACCTTGTTATGGAGTCGCCCCGCGGTATCGATGATCACCACATCGGCCCCGTTGGCCTTGGCGCTTTGCAGCGTATCAAAGGCCACGCTGGCCGGGTCGGACCCCATCTGCTGCTTGATGACCGGCACGCCCACACGCTCTCCCCAAATGGAGATCTGCTCCACGGCGGCGGCTCGGAAGGTGTCGGCAGCGCCGAGGAACACCTTTTTGCCGGCAGACTTGAACTGATAAGCCAGTTTGCCGATGGTGGTGGTCTTGCCNNGCCCACACCGTTCACACCCACCACGAGAATCACGTAAGGCCGGTGGTCGGAGGGCAGGTCCCAGTTGTCGTTGTCCTCGGTATTGTTCTCGGTGAGCAGCGAGGCAATCTCTTCCTTGAGGATATGGTTCAGCTCTGAGGTAGAGACATACTTGTCACGGGCCACGCGCTCCTCGATGCGCTTGATGATCTTGAGCGTGGTTTCCACACCCACGTCAGAGGTGATGAGCACCTCCTCGAGATTGTCGAGCACGTCGTCGTCGACCTCCGACTTACCCGCAATGGCACGGGTAAGCTTCGTAAACACGTTCTGCTTGGTCTTCTCCAACCCTTGGTCGAGCGTCTCTTTCTTCTTCTTGTTGAATAATCCGAATATTCCCATCTGATAATGTTATCTAATTTGTATGCAAACTTACATAAAATTATCGACTTTTCGGCCTGTTACGACAAAAAGTTGACTGTCTGATGCTAAAGTTTTGAATTCTGCGTTCACATGCCGTGGCGCATCCGGCACAAACCGCTGCCCCTCAGTATTCCGTTCCGTGGCCCTCCCGCCACATGCCTTTCACCGCGCCACGGGGCAAAGCCACCCCGCCACCCCTGCCTCATCGGCAATGAGGCAGAGCGACGACAGACAACAAAATGATGATGAAAAAAATTGAATATCCGCGATTATCCCGCCCGAAAAGCCCGTCACACCGTCATCGATGCCGAATTTCGGCCGTTTTTCATGATTCTCACAACTCTCTGAATATCAGCAAAATTTGAGCAGACCCCATTTTTCCCGACCGGCCGACCGGCCCAAAATCATTTGCGATTACTATCTTATCGTGTCGCGAAACAATAGCAAACGCGACGCGAAACGATAGGAATGGCGACGCGAATAGATAGCTTTCACAAGACCGACAAACAAATTTCGGACGAAAAACGTGACGGCAACCCCTCACGACAACGTTTCGGACGCTGTGCGACCACTGCTTTTTCATATAAAAAACGATGAATATTCTTGACAAAACAAGTGCCGTGCCATAGGCAAAACACAAGTTCCGACGGCGGGCACGATGGCCCGGGCGCACCGCGAGCGACGACCTTGGGCACGGGCAACGCATTTTTCAAACACAATGAACCGCATTTTGTTTGGAGAAGAATCAAAAAAAACGTATCTTTGTCTTATATTACCATTCAGTACCATCAACCCGGCATCATGAACCCCGTAACCACTCCACTCACCGTATATAAAGCCAGCGCCGGAAGCGGCAAGACCTTCACGCTGGCCTTGGAATATATCAAGTTGCTCATCCTCGAGCCGCAAAACTATCGCTATATCCTTGCCGTGACTTTCACCAACAAGGCCACCGAGGAGATGAAGCGGCGCATCCTGTCAAAGCTCTACGACATCGCCCACGCGCTGCCGGGAGCAAACGACTACATGCCCGCGCTGCGAACGACGTTCGACCGCATGACCGACGAGGACATACGGCAGCGCGCCGGAGAGGCGATGCAGCTCATCCTCCACAACTACAACTACTTCAGGGTAGAAACCATCGACAGTTTCTTCCAGAGCATCCTGCGCAACCTCGCCCGTGAGCTGGGCCTGAAAGCCAACCTGCAGGTGGGCCTTAACGACACCGAGGTGGAAAGCGAGGCCGTGGACAACATCATCGAGAATATCCAACAGGACAGCGACCCGCTGCTCACATGGATCATGGACTTTGTCACCGAGAAGATAGACAAGGAGAAAAACTGGAATGTCATCGGCAGAATCAAGGACTTCGGACTCAGTATCTTCAAGGAGTTCTACAAGACACATCAGCAGGATATGAGACGCATCATGAGCGACCCCCACTTCTTCAAGGACTATACCTCCACGTTGCGCAAGATGAGACAGCAGGCCCTTCAGGAAATGGCCGACGCGGCCGAAGCCTGTCGTGTCATGTCACTGGAGCACGGCGTGACCGACGACACCTATGCCTACGGGAAGAAAAACGTGCCGGGATATCTCGAGAAACTGGCCTCGGGCAACTTCACAGACCCCAAGATGCCCAACAAGTATGTGACCCGTGGACTGGAGCAAGCCGAGGAGTTTGTGAAGAAAGACCTGCGTCACACCCCCGAGGCACAGTATGTCATTGCCGAGATAGCACCGAGAATAGCGCGCTTGGAGGAAATGCGGAAGAGCCACTCGGTGCTCATCAACTCTATCGAAATCACCTTGGCCAACCTCAATGAGCTGCGACTCTTGGGACGTATAGAGGAAGAGGTGAACAACATCAACACCGCCAACAACAGCTATCCGCTGAGCAATACGCAGAAACTGCTCAACGACCTCATCGACAAGCAAGACTCGCCGTTCATCTATGAGAAGATTGGCGGACAGCTGCGGTATATCATGATCGACGAGTTTCAAGACACGAGCACCGTGCAATGGGAAAACTTCAAGGTGCTCATGGACGACTGTCTGGCCCACAACAGCGGCTCTCTCATCGTGGGCGACGTGAAACAGAGCATCTACAGATGGCGCAACGGCGACTGGAGACTGCTGCAAGGGCTGTCGCCCGACAGCGACCCACGCATACGGGTGCAGGTGCTCGGCACCAATTATCGGTCGAAACGAAACGTCATCAGGTTCAACAACGCCTTCTTCACGTTAGGCGCGAAGCTCACCGTCGACAACACTTTGGCCGAACTGCGGGAGTGTGCCGCCGCGCCGGAGCTGCTCCGCGAGGCCGCCGAAATCGGCGAAGCCTACGGCGACGTGGTGCAACAGGTGTCGGGGAACCATCTCGACGAGTCCGACGACAAGGCCGGGTCGGTGGTCATCAGACTGCTGCCCAAGACCGATTATGAGGCGCGGGTGGTGGCTGAGGTGCAGCGCGTCGTCGAGCAACTGCTCACGGCGGGCATCGCGCCCGGCAAGATTGCCGTGCTGGTGAGGAAGAACGGGCACATCCAACTCTTGGCCGACCACTTCCTGCGAAACCCCGTCACCGTGGCCGGCAAACAGCAAATGGTGAGCATGGTGTCTGACGAGGCATTCCGGTTAGACGCCTCGCTCGCCGTGAACACCATCGTCAGGGCGATGTATCTGCTCGTCCACCCCGACGACAAACTGGTTACCGCCGCTCTCGTGAAGGCTTATCGCAAGGTTGTGGAAGGTGGGAACGAGGCCGACGACAGCAGTCTCTATATCGATACCGACAACCTGCGAGCCGCCCTGCCGGCCGAGATGCTCGAGCAATGGAACGATTTGCTCACCACACCGCTCATCGATTTGGGCGAACGCCTCTATCAGATTTTCAAGCTGAGCAGGCTCGACGGGCAGAGCGCCTATATCTGCGCGTTCTTCGACCGCCTCTCGGAGTTTTCGCAAAAACATGTTGCGGGCATCGACGAATTTGTACGGGAGTGGGACGAGCACATCTGCGGCAAGTCGATACACAGCGATGAGGTGAACGGCATCAGACTGCTCACCATCCACAAGAGCAAAGGACTGGAGTTTGACAATGTGATCGTTCCGTTCTGCGACTGGAGCATCGAGATCGATGGAAGCACATTGTGGCTCTCGCCCGACAAGTCGCCCTTCGACCGGTTGCCCATCGTGCCCGTGAGCCTATACGCCGGCAGACTCAAGCAGTCGATATATCGGGAAGACTACATGAGCGAGCATACGAAAAACTTGGTAGACAATCTGAACATGCTCTATGTGGCGTTCACGCGGGCCGGCCACAACCTGTTTGTCATCGGACGAAGCGAGGGAGAGAGCTATCCCTCGTCACTGATCAAGCAGGTGTTGAACTATCGCGGGCCGGACCCCGATGGCGACCATGATGCCACGGGCGCGCCGTCGATGCTCACGCTCGACCATTTCCTGCCCGGACAGGAGACCGAGGTAGACGAGGACAAGACCATCACCTTCAGGCTGGGCACCCTATGCCTCACGGAAGAAAAGGAGGCGAAGACCACCGAGAACGTGTTTCTGCAATCGGAGCAGGGGCTACGCATCCCGATAAGGAACTATGAGATGAAGGCCACTTTCAAGCAGAGCAACAGCAGCAGCGACTTCATCACTCCCGATGAGGAGCTGGAGGCTCAGGAGAAAACGCGCAGTTATATCCAGACCGGAAACATCATCCACACGCTCTTCGCGTCGATCAAGACCATCGACGAGGTAGACAAGGCCATCGACCGCTTGGAGTTTGACGGCGTGTTGTACGACAGGCCCACCACACGCGAGCAACTGAGACAGATGATAGACAGCAGGCTGCAGACACCACAGGTGGCCGACTGGTTCTCGCCTCGATGGACGGTCTACAACGAATGTAGCATCATCACCCGCGATGAACGTTCGGGAGCCGTGGTGGACAAGCGTCCCGACCGCGTGGTCTACGACGGCAAGGAGATGAAAGTCATCGACTTCAAGACCGGCAGAGAGCGCGAGGAGCATCACCGGCAGGTGAGAGGATATATGCGGATGCTGCGCGAAATGGGGTATCGACAGGTGAAAGGCTATCTGTGGTACATCGCGGCCAACAGGGTCGTAGAGGTAGATGGTGCCCCCGCCGTGTGAGAAAATCAGGGTCATCAACGCCAAACAAATTCAAAAAATCATGCAAACATTCCTGCAATACGTAGCCCGGGACATACTGGCCAAGCATCCCGACGGACTCAACGACATCGCCATCGTATTCCCCAACAAGCGGGCTTCGCTCTTCTTCAATCAGGCATTGTACGAGGCCAACGGCCAAACGCTGTGGAGTCCGGCATACCTGACCATCAGCGACCTGTTCAGACGGCACTCGCAATGGGAGGTGCCCGACCAGATGTTGCTGGTGTTCAAGCTATACAATATATTCTGCGAGGTCACCGGGTCGGATGAGACGCTCGACCATTTCTATTCGTGGGGACAGCTGCTGCTGGCCGATTTCGACGACGTGGACAAAAACTTGGCCGACGCGGACAAGCTCTTTGTGAACCTCGAGGCATGGCAGGAGCTGAAAGATTTCTCGTTTCTCACCGACACGCAGAAGAAGAGTCTCGAGGCGTTCTTCGGCAAGGTGATGGACCAAACGGAGATGCAGCGGCGGTTTATAGACCTGTGGCGGCATCTCAAGGATATATACCATGCCTTCAGAAAGCATCTCGAGGATGAAGGACTGGCCTACGAGGGCATGCTCTATCGGCAGGTGGCGTATGACCGTAACATTGAGTTCCGGTATAAAACCTATATCTTTGTAGGGTTCAATCTCTTGCAAAAGGTGGAGCAACAACTCTTCCAACGCTTGAAAGAGGAGGGCCGGGCAGAGTTCTATTGGGACTACGACGAGTATTATATCCGGCCGGGACAGGAGGCGGGAAGATACATCTCGAGGGTTCTCGAACGCTTCCCCAACGAGCTGTCACGCACGAGAATATCGGCGCCGATGCAGTATGATGACGTGTATAAGGCCATGAGCGCGCCCAAAGACATTGCTTATATCTCTGCCCCCACAGAGAGTATTCAGGCCCGATATGTGGCGCAATGGCTGAAAGAAAACGACAGAATCAAGGCGGGAAGTCGCACGGCGATTGTGCTCTGCGATGAGAACCTGCTCGAAACGGTAATCCACTGCCTGCCCGAAGAGGTGGAAAACGTGAACATCACCACCGGATTCCCTTTGGCATCATCACCGGCCGGCACGCTGGTCAACGCCTTGCTGAACCTCCGCTTGAAAGGTATGGTGGAGCGGTCGGATAAGTTTCGACTGAAATATATCAATCCGGTGCTGCGCCATCCCTATGCCAAATATATATCTGAGGACTGCGCGATACTCGCCGAAGAGCTGAACTCCAAGAAGCATTACTTCCCCAACAGGGCACTGCTCACCAACGGATATGATGAGGCTTTGGCCGACTTGTTCGCCGAATTGCGGCCTGTCGGCGGCAGATGGCCGTTGTTGTCGTGGGTGGCGGGCATACTCAAGCGGGTGGGAATAGGGTCGAGAGAAGACAACAACCCATTGTTGCACGAGTCGGTTTTCAGGATGTACACGCTCATCAACCGGCTCGACGAGATCATGACGCTGAATGCGGACGACTCGGTTTTGACCGCAACCAACATCGATGAAGACACCGGCAAGCAGATCGTCAGCGTCTCCATCCTGCAGCGTTTGCTCTCGCAAGTCATCCAATCCACCTCGATTCCTTTCCACGGAGAGCCGTTGCTGGGCATTCAGGTGATGGGAGTGTTGGAGACGCGAAACCTCGATTTCGACCACGTGCTGATGCTCTCATGCAACGAGGACAATCTGCCCAAGGGTGTAAACGATGCCTCATTCATCCCCCACTCGATCAGGGCGGGCTACGAACTGACCACCGTGGAGAACAAAATCGCCATCTATGCCTATTATTTCCACTCGCTGATACAACGCGCCGGAGACATCACCATGACCTATAACAACTCTACCGACGACGGCCAACGGGGCGAAATGAGCAGGTTTATGCTGCAATACATGGTGGAAAACGCGCGGCGTCAACCCATCAAATACCAAACATTGCTTTCCGAACAGAATGTCACGCCGATACAGCGACGCCCCATCGGGAAAGACGAAAGGGTGCTGGCCAAGCTCGAAAACTTGCAAACGCTCTCGCCATCGGCCATCAACCGCTACCTGAGATGTCCGTTACAGTTCTATTATAACACGGTATGCAGACTGCGTGAGACTGACAACGACGACGAGGAGGAAATAGACAACAGGACCTTTGGTAATATTTTCCATAGTGCGGCAGAACAGATTTATCGCTATCTGTCGAACGATTGCACCCACCCCATCAGTGCCGAGAATATCGCCCGACTGCAAAAAGACCACGCGAAAACAGAGGCATTCATCGACCAAGCCTTTCGCGAGAAGCTCTTTAAGGTGGAGAACCCGGACTTCCATCCGGAGTATAACGGGCTCCAGCGCATCAACAAGAAGGTCATCAGGCTATATGTAGAGCGCATGTTGGCACTCGACAAGGAGCTTGCGCCGATTGACATTCTGGCATTGGAAGACAGTTATTATGACAACATGGCATTTGAAATCGAGGGGAAAACACACCACCTTGTCATAGGTGGACAGGTGGATCGCTTGGACTGCGTGACGAGAAACGGAAAGAAAGTCATACGCGTGGTCGACTACAAAACAGGCAGTCCGCTGACCACGTTGCCCGCGAACATAGAAGAAATATTCAGTTCCGAGAATATCGATAAGAAGCATACCTCCTACTATCTGCAAGCATTTCTCTACTCGGGGATCATCCGCCGCGGCAGCAAAGTGGCCCCCAAGGTCAACCCCGGCAATCTTCCCGTGGCGCCGGCCCTGCTCTTTATCCGGCAAGCCACGAAGCAAGATTACGATCCCACGCTGTCTCTCGCCCCGGCAAGAGGCCAGCGAACGATGATCGAAGACATCGATATGGTCTACGACGAGTTTGCCGAAGCCCTGCGCAACCTCATCATAGAGATCTATCATCCTAACATTCCATTCCATCCCACGAATGACAGCGAACGCTGCCTGAACTGCCCGTACAACAAGATTTGCGGGTTGTAGTACGCCGCCGGTGGCCTTTCCGCCACCGGCTTGCACCCCTTTGTCGCCACGAACAGCGTCCCGTATTTTGCGTTCTGCCTCCCCCTTTTGGCACAATCATTGCTAAGAGATAAATATATGTATTATCAGAAGAAAGGTAAAAAGAATATATGACAAGTCAGTTTTCACCCAAAGTATCAGAAATTCTTGCCTTCAGCAGAGAAGAAGCCAATCGGTTAGCCAGCAGCTATGTTGGTCCGGAGCATCTCATGCTGGGCATTCTGAGAGAGAAAAACGGACCGGTGATTGACCTGTTCAATCATTTGGATATCAATATTGAGAGTGTGAAAGATGAGTTGGAGCAGCGTGTTCGCAGCAGCGAGATAGACCGACCCATCCACACCTCGGAGCTTGTTCTTAACGATCAGGCAAGTAATATACTTAAATTGGCGGTATTGGAAGCTCGCATTCAGCACACCCAGACCGTCGACGTGCAGCATTTGCTGTTGGCCATCCTGCACGACCAGTTGAACAACGGTGCCAAAGAGGTGCTCGAGATGTATCAGTTGGACTATGAAAAAGCGGTTCAGGCTTTTCAGAAGAAGCCCACCACCGACGGGCTTGGACTCCCCGACGAGGAAGAGGAAGAGCACGACTCCGACCCCTTTGGCGCCCCCTCGGGCAACGCCCGGCGCAAGTCTGCCACCGCCACCCAGCATTCCTCGGGTGGCAAGACCCCCATTCTCGACAACTTTTCCACCGATCTTACCAAGGCCGCGGCAGAGGGAAAGCTCGACCCCGTGGTAGGACGCGAGAAGGAAATACAGCGTGTGACCGAGATACTCTGTCGCCGAAAGAAGAACAATCCTATATTAATAGGTGAGCCGGGAGTGGGTAAAAGTGCCATTGTCGAGGGTCTCGCGCAGCTCATTACCAAGCGACAGACCTCGCCGGTGCTGTTCAACCGCCGCGTGGTGAGCCTCGACATGACCGCCATCGTGGCCGGAACGAAGTATCGCGGACAGTTTGAGGAGCGCATCCGGGCACTGCTGAAAGAGCTTGAGCAAAATCCCGACATCATTGTATTCATCGATGAGATACACACGATGATTGGCGCAGGGTCGACCCCCGGCAGCATGGACGCCGCCAATATCATGAAGCCTGCCCTTGCCCGGGGCACCATACAGTGCATCGGAGCGACCACGCTCGACGAGTATCGCAACTCGATTGAGAAAGACGGCGCATTGGAAAGGCGATTCCAAAAGGTGCTCGTCGAACCGACAACGGCCTCTGAGACCCTCCAAATTTTGGAGAACATCAAGGAGCGATACGAGGATCATCACCATGTGAGCTATACGCAAGAGGCCATCAAAGCCTGTGTGAAACTCACGGAACGATATGTCACCGACCGCTTCTTCCCCGACAAAGCCATAGATGCTTTGGACGAGGTGGGCTCACGCGTGCATCTGCAACACGCCGAGGTGCCACAGGAAATCACCGACATGGAAAAGCAGATCGAGGACGTGAAAGCCAAGAAGCAGCAGGCTGTGGGCAATCAAAACTTTGAGCTGGCAGCCGGATACCGCGACCGGCAGACCGAACTCGAGACCAAACTCGACGAGATGCAGCAGCGCTGGCAGCAGGGAGACTCCGACATGCGGCAGGTGGTGACCGACCAAGACGTGGCCGACGTGGTGTCGATGATGACCGGCGTGCCCGTGCAGCGCATGGCCGAGGGCGAGGGCGAACGCCTGAAAAACATGGGCAATCTGCTCAAGGAGAACGTGATCGGACAAGATACGGCCATCACGAAACTGGTGAAAGCCATCCAGCGCAACCGCGTAGGACTGAAAGATCCCAACCACCCCATCGGAGCTTTCATGTTTCTCGGTCCGACGGGCGTGGGCAAAACCTACCTCACGAAGAAACTTGCCGAGATCATGTTCGGTTCGGCCGACGCGCTCATCCGTATCGACATGAGCGAATATACCGAAGGCTTCAACGTGTCACGGCTCATCGGAGCACCCCCGGGATATGTGGGATACGAGGAGGGCGGACAGCTCACCGAACAGGTAAGACGCCATCCTTACTCCATCGTATTGCTCGACGAGATAGAAAAAGCCCACGGCAACGTGTTCAACCTGTTGCTCCAAGCCTTGGACGAAGGGCGTCTGACCGACGGCAACGGCCGCACGGTGGACTTCAGGAACACGGTGATCATCATGACCTCGAATGCCGGAACGCGACAGCTCAAGGACTTTGGCAAAGGCGTGGGATTCAATGCCGGAGGCATCAGCAATGCCGCCAACATGAACGACAAGGACAAGGAGTATGCCCGCTCAATCATCCAAAAGAGTCTGAGCAAACAGTTCTCGCCCGAGTTCCTCAACCGTCTCGACGAGATCATCACCTTCGACCAGCTCGACCTGAAGGCCATCAAGCAGATCATCGACATCGAGCTGCGCGGACTCTACAAGCGCATCAAGGACTTGAGCTACAACGTTCAGCTCACCGACAAGGCCAAAGAGTTTGTGGCCACCAAGGGCTATGACGTGCAATTTGGTGCCCGCCCGCTCAAGCGCGCCATCCAAAACTATGTGGAAGACGGCATCTGCGAGATGATCCTCTCTGGCGGCTTACAGGAGGGCGACACCATCACCGTGGGCAAGGCACCGGGCAAAGACGAACTGACTTTTAAGTTGTCGCTTGTCCCCGACAGCGTGGAAGAAATGGCATAAGCATACCATTATAACCGTATTTTTATGAAAGAGGCAGTGCCGGACGATGGTCGGGCACTGCCTTTTCGTATCAATACATGTAAGATTCTTTCGCAATCATTCATCGATAAAAGCGCAACATGCAGACGATGAAAACCCTATGCCACGGGCATGGCACCATGAAAATACGACAAAAAAATAGGGCAGCCTTGCGATAAGACTGTAATCGCGATGCCATTTCTATGCAATCGTCGCTCGAATGAGGCCCTAACGCGACGCGAAAAGATAGCAATCGCAAACAAAAACCAACAGAAAATCCATCACT
>DBQL01000145.1:28588-35933 GCA_002305235.1 Prevotella sp. UBA1395
TTTTTCACCATTTTCACGTCTCATGACAAGGCGTTGGCAACGGGAAAGGCAAAAAACGGTATGGCTCAATATATTTCAACGGATATTTGCGCATGGAACGCCAAGGCAATATCGAGCGAAAAGCCTATAAAAATGCAAATGCCGACACATCATCAGGGCCATGCGCCCGCATCATGCACCAAGGATTTTAGCATGGGCAAACAGAAATAAAAACTTAAATAACATTCAATAAACCAAAAATATATTACCTTTGCAACATCATTGCAGAATACTCATAAACATCACAAATCGACAACTTATGAGATTGACAGGCAGACGCGAAAGCAACAATGTGGAAGACCGCCGCGGCATGAGCACCGGGGCAAAGGCCGGTATCGGCGGCATTGGCGGCATCATCATGATCGCATTGTTCACCTTTCTTTCGGGTGGAAACCTTGGCGACGTGGTGACCAATGTGGTGCAACAAGGGGCCATGAACCAAGGAACAGAGCAATCCCAGCAGCAGGGCGAACGCGAGTTTACGGCAGAAGAGCAGCAGCTGGCCAAGTTCTCTCGACAGATATTGGCTGCCACCGAAGACGTGTGGACCGAGCAATTCCAAAAGATGGGGCGCAAGTACACCCCGCCCACACTCGTGCTGTTCACCTCGTCGGTGCAAAGCGCGTGTGGCGGTGCCACCTCGGCGGTAGGCCCGTTTTACTGTTCGGCCGACCAAAAACTATACATAGACCTCAGCTTTTTCTCTAACATGAAGAGCCAGCTGGGTGCCGACGGCGACTTTGCCTACGCCTACGTCATTGCCCATGAAGTGGGCCATCACGTGGAAAACCTGCTGGGCATCTTGGGCAAGGCACACGAGCAGATGGCGCGGATGAACAGCACCGAGGCCAACAAGGTGAGCGTAAAGCTGGAGCTTCTCGCCGACTATTATGCCGGCGTGTGGGCACATTATGACAACGAGGAATACCAAAGCCTCGAGGACGGCGACTTGGAAGAGGCCATTCGCTGTGCCGAAGTGATCGGCGACAACTACCTTCAGGAGAAGGCGCGCGGCTATTCGCAACCCGAAACCTTCACCCACGGCACCTCCGAGCAACGCATGAAATGGCTCAAGCTCGGCATCGAGACCGGCGACATGAGCCGCACCACCTTCGAATAGCTGGCCGCGTCACAGCGCCGACCTACCGCGGCGCCCGCCTCCGGACACGGTCTCCACACCTTGGCGAAAGCCCAAGCAGAGGATGGAGACAAGGATTGGCACGATTCTGCCAAGCCTGACACACAACCCAATATCACTCAATGAAGCAAGCATTACTCGCAGGGTGTCTCGCGGCACTCTGCATTTTCAATGGAACTATGGCCAAAGACAAGACGGTAACCCTGAAAATCGTAGAGACATCTGATGTGCACGGGGCATTTTTCCCATACGATTTCATCAACCGGAAACCAATGGCCGGATCGATGGCACGCGTGAGCAACTATCTCAAACGAGAGCGAGCCACACACGGCCAAAACCTCATCCTGCTCGAGAACGGTGACATCCTGCAGGGACAACCTGTTTCTTACTACTCCAACTATCTCGACACGCTCAGTCACAACATCGGGGCCGAGGTGGTAAACTATCTGCGATACGACGCGCAGTGCATCGGCAACCACGACGTGGAGACCGGGCACAAGGTCTATGACAAATGGATTGCCGAGCTGAACTGCCCCACGTTGGGGGCCAACGTCATCGACCTTGCCACCGGGAAATCCTATCTCAAGCCTTATACCATTATCGAGCGCGACGGCGTGAAAATCGGCATCCTCGGACTGATAACACCCGCCATACCCTATTGGCTGCCTCAAGAGCTGTGGAGCGGACTGCGATTCGACGACATGCTCGCCACCGCACGCCAATGGACGAAGACGCTGCGCGAGAAAGAAAAAGTCGACTTCCTTATCGGACTTTTCCATTCGGGCCGCGAGGGGGGCATCACCACGCCCCACTATACGGAAGACGCCGCGCTGCAGATAGCCCGCGAAGTACCGGGCTTCAACCTCGTGCTCTTTGGCCACGACCACACCCGATATGCCCAAACGGTGACCAACACGGCGGGCGAGGAGGTGGTATGCCTCGACCCGGCAAACAATGCCATGTATGTGGCTGAGGCCACTTTTACCCTCGGCAAGAAAGATGGCCGATGGCAGATACTGCGCAAAGAGGCGGCCTTGGCCGACATGCGGAAGGAGGAACCCGACCCCGAGTTCATGCGACACTTCGACACCCGCATACAGAAAACCACAGACTATGTGAGCGAGGAGATAGGCGAGTTCAAGCAAACCATTTGCACCCGCGACAGCTATTTCGGCAATTCGGCCTTCAACGACCTCATCCTCAACCTGCAACTGCAGATCACCGGTGCCGACATCTCGTTCAACGCACCCCTGACCTTCGACGAGAGCATCAAAGCCGGAAAAGTGCATGTGAGCGACATGTTCAATCTTTATAAGTTTGAAAACCAGTTGTACGTGCTCCGCATGACCGGCGAAGAGATACGCAAATACTTGGAAATGAGCTACGACCAATGGGTGAACACCATGCAGTCGCCCGACGACCACTTGCTGCTGCTCGACGTACGGGCACACGGCGACGCACAGCGCATGGGCTTCAAAAACTTGTTTTTCAACTTCGACTCGGCCGCGGGCATCGACTATGAGGTCGACGTAACCAAGCCCAACGGCAGCAAGGTCACCATCTTCCGCATGAGCAACGGCAAGCCTTTTGACGAGAAAGCCACCTATCGCGTAGCGACCAACAGTTACAGAGCCAACGGAGGCGGAGAGCTGCTCACCAAGGGCGCGGGCATTCCGCAAGACAGTCTCCCCGCACGTGTGATCTATCGGTCGGACAAAGACCAGCGACACTATCTCATGCAAGAGATCAGAAAGGCCGGCATCATGGACCCCAAGCCCAACCACAACTGGCGGTTCGTGCCCGAGACATGGGTCAAGGCCGCCGCCGCGAGAGACCGCGAACTGCTCTTCGGCAAGCAATGATCTATCGATAAGTGCCGGCCCGCGGGCCGGACAAGAAAACCATACTCCGGTGAAAACATACTACTTTATCTTCAGCAACAGCGACCTGCTTCTGCAAAAACAGCCTGACGGCTCCCACACCATCCCCTGTTGCGAAACCGTGCCCGTGGCCATCAAGCCTTGGACACATCTCATGAATATCACCCCTACGACCGACGGCACGTCGGTGAAGACCTTCAATGTCGACAATCCGCAGCAACTTGAGGTGACCGACGACACGCTGCGGCGAGACGGATACGAGTTTGTCTCACTGCGACAAACCTTCTATCACCTCCCCATGAACCTGTATCTCAAGGCCGGCAAATGCCGCGAACTGCTCTATTGGGACCAAAACAGCAAGTTCTGTGGCGTTTGCGGGTCACCCATGCGCATGGCCACCGACATCTCCAAGCGGTGCACCGGCTGCGGCAAGGAGGTGTGGCCACAGCTGGCCACGGCCATCATCGTGCTCATTCATCGCGGCGACGAGGTGCTGCTGGTGCATGCCAAGAACTTCAAGGGCGATTTCTTCGGACTCGTGGCAGGCTTTGTCGAGACCGGCGAGACGCTCGAAGAGGCCGTGCGCCGTGAGGTGATGGAGGAGACCGGCGTGTCTGTCGATAACATCAGATATTTCGGGTCGCAGCCGTGGCCCTACCCCTGTGGGCTCATGGTGGGCTTCAATGCCGACTACGTGGCGGGCGACATTCACCTGCAACGCTCGGAACTGTCCAAGGGAAACTGGTTCCGTTACGACAACCTGCCACGCATACCGCAGAAGCTCTCCATCGCCCGCCGGCTGATAGACGCGTGGCTCGAGGGCTACAATATCGTGTCTACGCAAGACTGACACACACCCGCAACAATCCATTAACATCATAAAACATCAACCTTGGTTATGAAAATCTTAGAGAAAGCCTTAGGATTCAATCCTGCCATCACCACCCTTAGAACAGAGACTATTGCCGGCGCGACAACGTTTCTGACCATGAGTTACATCCTCGCGGTCAATCCGGCCATCCTCGCCACCACCGGCATGGACAAAGGTGCGCTGTTCACAGCCACGGCATTGGCATCGGCCATCGCCACCCTTCTCCTTGCATTCATGGCACGACTGCCGTTCGCACAGGCACCGAGCATGGGTCTCAACGCCTTCTTTGCCTTCACGCTTTGCCAAGCCATGCACTACACATGGCAGCAGTCGCTGGCCATCATGCTCGTCGAGGGACTCATCTTTCTGCTCATCACCTTCTTCAATATTCGTGAGATGATTCTCGACTCCATTCCTCAAAACCTGCGTTACGCCATCTCGGCCGGCATCGGTATGTTCATCGCCTTCATCGGACTGAAGAACGCAGAGATCATCGTGCCCAAAGAAGGAACATTCGTAGGCTTGGGCGAATTTACCCCGATGTCTATCCTCGGCATCATCGCCATCATGCTGAGCGGCATCCTTATGGCCCGCAGGGTGAAGGGCGCGCTGTTCTATGGCATCATCGCCTCGACCATCATCGGCATCCCGATGGGCGTGACGCAGATTCCCGACAACTGGCTGCCCGTATCGGCACCCCACAGCCTAAGCCCTATCTTCTGCCGGTTCGACTTTGAGGGACTGGTCAATTACAACACCCTGTTGGTGGTCATCTCACTGCTCATCGTCAATATTTTCGACACCGTGGGAACCTTGGTGGGCCTTGCCCAAAAGACCGGTATCGTGAAACCCGACGGCACCATACCCCAAGTGAAGGAAGCCATGATGAGCGATGCCTTCGGCACCACATGCGGCGCGATGCTCGGTTCGAGCACCATCACGACCTATATCGAGAGCGCGTCGGGCATCGCCGAGGGCGGACGCACGGGCATGACGAGCCTTGTCGTGGGTATGCTGTTCATCTTCTCGCTGCTCCTCTCGCCCATATTCCTGCTCATTCCTGCCGCCGCCACCTCGGGCGCGCTGGTGCTTGTGGGCGTACTCATGCTCGACTCGGTCAAGAATATAGACCTCGGCGACATTGCCGAAGCCTTCCCCGCTTTCATCACCATGATCACGATGGTGCTCTGTTACAGCATCGCCGACGGCATTTGCCTTGGCATCCTGAGCTTCGTCATCCTCAAACTCTGTCTCGGAAAATGGAAGGAACTCAACTGGACACTGCTCGTTCTCGCCGTGCTTTTTGTACTGAATTTCATGTTTGCGTGAGCGAAAACTGACAAAATGCTTTGGAATAAGCGTTAAATTGTGTAATTTTGCAAACTAATTCATGTAAACAAGATATGGACTGGCTAATTCATCTATTCACTACCCAAGACTCTGTGGCCCATATTACCTTACTCTATGGCATCGTGATCGCGATCGGAGTGCTGTTGGGCAAAGTCAAGATCGGGGGCATTTCCCTTGGTGTTACCTTCGTGCTCTTTGCCGGCATCGTGGCCGGGCACGTGGGATTCACTGCCCCAAAAGAGATTCTCACCTTCGTGCAAGACTTCGGATTGATACTCTTCGTGTTTTGTATCGGTCTGCAAGTAGGCCCGGGATTCTTCGAAAGTTTCCGCAAAGGCGGTGTCACCCTCAACATGCTCTCCACGGCAATGATCTTTCTCGACGTGCTGGTGATGTTTGCATGCTACTACCTCTTCTTCGACACGAGTAACCCAACCAACCTGCCTATGATGGTCGGTACGCTCTATGGTGCCGTGACCAACACCCCGGGACTCGGCGCAGCCAACGAGGCTCTCAATGCCGTTTATACCCAAGGCGAGGTGCCGCAGATAGCCAACGGCTATGCCTGCGCCTATCCGCTCGGTGTGCTGGGCATCATCGGAGCAACCATCGCCATCCGATATATCACCCGCACGAAACTCAAAGACGAAGAGCAAGAGCTTGACAACGCCGAGGCTGAAAACCCGCACGCCAAGCCACACGCCATGACACTGCGCGTGACCAACACATACATCGCCGGCCGAAACCTCATGGAGATTTCCGAGTTCCTCAACCGTGACATCGTCTGCACGCGACTCAACCACAACGGCGAGCTTGTCACGCCCAAGCGAGACACCATCTTCAACATCGGCGACGAGGTGCTCATCGTATGCGCCGAGGCCGATGCCGAGGCCATCAAGGCATTCATCGGCCCGGAGATTGAGGTGGAATGGAACGACCGCGAGTATGAGAACCAGCAGCCCATGATCTCCAAGCGCATCGTGGTGACCAATCCCAAGATGAACGGCAAGACACTCGGCAAGATGCACTTCTCAAGCGTTTTCGGCGTGAATGTCACACGAATCTCCCGTCAGGGCATGGACCTCTTTGCCTCGCGCAACCACCATTTCCACGTGGGCGACAAGATCATGGTCGTCGGTCGTGAAGAAAACGTGAACCGTGTGGCCGAGATGATGGGCAATTCGGCCAAGCGACTCAACGCCCCCAACATCGCCACCATCTTCATCGGAATCGTTGTCGGAATACTCTTCGGCAGCATACCCCTCTCCATTCCGGGCATGCCCGTGCCTCTGAAGCTCGGTATTGCCGGCGGACCGCTGATCATCGCCATCCTCATCGGACGATTCGGATACCGCTTTAAGTTGGTTACCTACACCACCACTTCGGCCAACATGATGCTCCGTGAGATAGGTCTCGTGCTGTTCTTGGCCAGCGTCGGCATCAAGGCCGGGGCCGGATTCTGGCAGACCGTGGTAGCCGGCGACGGACTGAAATATGTATATACCGGATTCCTCATTACCGTGATCCCCATCCTCATCATCGGAACCATCGCACGGTTGAAATACAAGTTCAACTATTTCACCATCATGGGATTGATCGCCGGAACCTATACCGACCCGCCCGCATTGGCTTATGCCAACGCCGCATGCAGCAAGGAAGCGCCGGCAGTGGGCTATTCCACGGTATATCCGCTCAGCATGTTCCTCAGAATCCTCACGGCACAGATCATCGTGCTGTTCTTCTGCGGAACGTGACACGCAAGATTTTATAACAACAAAAAGCCCGACAGCGTTTTCTGTCGGGCTTTTATTTATCATATACCCCTACCCCTTTCCGACACCGACTTGTCATTGTCATGACACCCTCTGTCCGCCTTTTATCCGGCTTGCCATGCAGCAGGCCGTTGGCCGGTGCCTTGCGGAGATTATGCCCGTTGCGAGCGGCACCTCGGCCTCAATGCTGATGAAAAGCGAAAAAAACATGCTGAAAAATATTGAGACACCTCATGAAAAACCGCCACGCATCCCATCGACCGTGCTCCGCGCTGAAAATACGGCAAAAATGAGC